>JAVVPJ010000084.1:1666-5569 GCA_036655815.1 Oscillospiraceae bacterium | reverse complement strand
AATCGTAAAGCCTGCCTCCCCGTCGCGCGTCCAGTCGGCTTGCAGGTTTTCGCCTGAATAGATTCCCACCTCCAACTCAAAAAGCAGCTCGTTGCGCGTTCCCTTAAGGTCTCGCGTCGCCAAAAGATAGGCACGCCCTGTGGCGTTGCATTGCAACAGCAACACACCCATGTCAGGCTTATACTGTTCCATGTACCACGTTTTGAGTTCCTGTTTTAATTTGATCGATTCGTCCATCATCTCACGCATCTTTTTGTTCCCCTTAATGTTTACTTGTTTAGTAATTTACTAAATTGAATCATGTCAAGTATAGCACCCGTGCAGGAGCACTGTCAAGCAAAACCCCTGATCCCGTCGGGCCACACGGGCAGGCGCGATCAGACAAAAAGATCCGGCAACGGTCCGATGTAGCCTCAACCCGGAAGGTGTATTCTCACTCTTGTGCCCTCTCCCAGTTGACTGTCCAGCGCAATCGTGCCCTCGTGATATTCAACGATGTGTCGAACGATGGAAAGCCCCAATCCGGTGCCGCCGCTTTGTCGGGAACGGCTCCGATCCACACGATAGAACCTTTCAAACACACGGCTCTGTTCCTCCGGCGAGATGCCGATTCCGGTATCAGAAACCTCAATTGAGGCTCCCTGTCCCATCGGTAGAACGCGCAGTGTCGCTGTACCGCCCGTTCGGTTGTACTTGACGGCGTTCTCCGCGAGGTTATACAGCAGTTCCTCCAACATGGGACGTGCCCCCGGAATACACGCCGCCTCCCCCTCCACCGACAGCGTAACCTCAAATCGCGCGGCGACCGGTGCCAACCGTTCGGCCACCGATTGGGCAAGTGTCAACAGCTCAACCGGCTCATGAGATTCAAAATGTTGATGTTCGTCGAGCCCCGACAGGTACATCAAGTTGTCAATCAGCACCAGCATTCGCCCCGCCTCACTGTGGATTCGTCCCGCAAACGAGGGGATATCCCGAGGCTGTACCATGTCGTTTTCCATCAGCTCCGCAAAACCAGAAATGGCCGTCAGCGGCGTTTTGAGCTCATGAGAAACATTGGCTGAAAACTCTCGGCGCATTGCTTCGGTACGCTGTCGCGTGGTCACATCGAGCAGGAGAAGCAGGACGCCACGCTGTTCCCCATTCTCCATCACCGGGCTGGCAAAGAGATCCAGCGTCAAATCCCCACGCGACAGCGTCTCACGACTGGCCTTGCCCGTCATCGCACGTTCGACAGCGCTGCGCATTGTTGCTTCCCGTCCAAGCGTCAGGTAACTGCCTCCCGTTGTGTCTTGTGCATCAAGCCCCAGCAGACGCAACGCGCTGGGGTTCACAGTAAGTACATGTCCCATGCCGTCCAGCAGAGCCAGCCCCTCCGTCATGCAGCGCGTGATGCTGGCAAATTGTTCCTCCCGCTCTTTGAGATCAGCCATCTGCTGTGCAATCTGTTGATTTTGCCTCCCGATGCGCCACAGCAGCGGCGTCAGTTCATCATACAGCACCGCCGTCTCGGGATGTTCCAATGGCAGGTCGTTGAGCGGCTTCACGATGCGCGCTGTCAGGCGTTCAGCCAACAGCAGCGACAGCAGCAGCACCCCGCCCACGATGAATAAGGACAGTGCTACGCCTCCGGTCAATGCGGCAAACGCGCTATCCGTGGAGCGGGAAATTCGCAGCACGTCACCGTTCTGCAGCCGCACCGCGCAATAATAGGTCAGCACCCCAAGGGTGCCCGACTTGCGCCGTTCCTGCGCGATCCCTATCAAAAGGGCACGCGCGATCTCGGGTCGATCAGCATGGTTTTCCATCCGGCTGGCATCTGTCATGCTGTCATAGCACACTGTGCCGTCGGGCGCGATCAATGTCATCCGGGCATTGCCCTGCCGGGAAATGTTCTCCAGTAATATGGCAGGATTTTCGCCCCACTGGTTGACCGCCGCCGCGAGGTACTGTGTTTCCTGACGAATTTCTGTTTCCGTTTTTTGATCCAGCAGCCACGTACACAGCGCTAAAATCAGCATTGCCGTCCCCGCAACAGCCACGGCAGCCACCAGACACATGCTGTGATAGATGCGTTGTTTCATGCCCGCCCCTCTTCCATCCGGTAGCCGACACCGCGCACCGTCTCGATCAGACGTCCCGCCTCGCCGAGTTTTTGCCGCAGCGTAGCAATATGTACGTCTATGGTACGGCTCTCACCCTCGTAGCCACAGTTCCATACAGCATCCAGCAAGCGATCCCGTGTCAACACCAGCCCTCGATTTTGCATCAAAAAACGCAACAGTTCAAACTCCCGATTGGTCAGCGCAATCTCCTCATCTTGGACGTGTACCATGTGCTGTTCCTCACACAGCGTAACGGATCCGACCGTCAAAAGTCCAAAATTTTCAAAAGGCTCAGTGCGACGCATCACCGCCCTCACACGGGAGATCAGTTCCAGTACGCCAAACGGCTTGCACACATAGTCGTCTGCGCCATTGTCCAGCCCGATCACTTTATCATACTCGGCCGATTTGGCTGTCAATAAGATAATCGGCAGTCGGGCTGTTTGCGGGGCCGCGCGCAGACGGCGCAACAGCGATAAGCCGTCCTCACCGGGCAGCATGACATCCAGCAGCAGCAACGCCGGCTTTTGTTGGAGCAGTGCTCCATCCAGCGCAGCAGCGCTCTCAAACCCCCGTGCCGCAAAGCCACTGGCTGATAACGCATAGAGGACAAGTTCTTGAATCGCCGCGTCATCCTCGACGCAGTAAACCATCTTCATCTCAACCCCCCTATAGGCTCTTGTGACTGCCGGTGATTGAGAATTCCACCCATTCGGCGATGTTGGTAGCATGATCTCCAATGCGTTCAAAATACTTGGCAACCATCAACAGATCCAGCGACATCTCACCCTGTGCGGTATTGCCACGGATCCGCTCAATCAGCTCGCTGCGAACGCGGTCGAAAAGGTCATCCACAATGTCATCTGACGCTATAACACGTTGCGCCAGTGAAAGGTCACGCCGTACAAAAGCGTCTACACTGTCACTGACCATGCCACAGGTGGCGCGTGCCATTTCGGAAATGTGAGGCGGCCAATCGGTCGTCTGAAGCCGGCAGAGGTGAACGGACAGCTCGGCGATGTCGGCGGCCTGATCGCCAATGCGTTCCATATCGGTGATCATTTTGAGGGCAGATGAGATCATGCGCAAGTCGCGTGCCACCGGCTGCTGTTGCAAAAGCAGTTTGAGGCACAGCGCCTCAATCTCCTGTTCTTTCTCATTAATGGCTGCATCGTCGGCAGAAATTTTTTCAGCCAACGCAAGATCACGATTCATCAGCGCCTTGACGGCACCGGCAATGGCGCTCTCAATGAGTGCGCCCATGGTGATCAGCTCTCTGCCCAGACGCTCAAGCTGCTCGTCAAAATGGATTCGCATCATCCAAACCTCCCCGTAATATAGTCCTCCGTCCGTGGATCTCGCGGAAACGAAAAAATCTGCTCGGTTTCCCCCGTTTCTACAATCTCCCCTGTCAGGAAAAAAGCAGTTTTGTTAGAAATGCGGGTGGCCTGTTGCATGTTGTGGGTAACAATAACGATAGTATAATCCTTTTTCAAGCTCATCACAAGCTCCTCAATGCGCGAGGTCGAGATGGGATCCAGTGCACTGGTCGGTTCATCCATCAGCAGCACTTCTGGCTCGACAGCCAGCGCCCGCGCAATGCACAGACGCTGCTGCTGTCCTCCGGAAAGGCCCAGTGCCGATTTTTGCAAGCGATCCTTTACCTCATCCCATATGGCCGCGCCGTGCAACGAGCGTTCTACCGCCTCGTCCAACCGTGCTCTGGAGTGCATTCCGTGGGTGCGCGGGCCAAAGGCTACATTGTCATAAACGCTCATCGGGAAAGGATTTGGCTTTT
>JAVVPJ010000084.1:1385-1656 GCA_036655815.1 Oscillospiraceae bacterium | reverse complement strand
CCATCCCCACCCGGCGGCGCAGTGAGCTGACATTCATCCCGCTGCGAATACTCTCTGCGTCCAGCAGAATCTCTCCCTCGATGCGACAGCCCTCAATGAGGTCGTTCATGCGATTCAAGCACTTGAGAAGTGTGGACTTTCCACATCCAGACGGGCCGATAAACGCTGTGATCTGATTGGCTGGCAGTTCCAAATTGACTCCATGCAACGCTTGAAACGAGCCATAGAACAGGTTCAGATTTCGTATGCTGATTTTATCCATGTCATTTAT
>JAVVPJ010000084.1:0-1375 GCA_036655815.1 Oscillospiraceae bacterium | reverse complement strand
ATCCTTTCCCCAACCGTCGAGCCAGAGCCGCAGAGGCCGCATTGATCAGTGCCACGATCAACAAGAGCACAACGGCGGTGGCATAGGCGGCATCGGTATAAAGGCCCTCGCTTGAAAGAGCATACATGTGCAGCGCCAGGGTGCGGCCCGAAGCCATAAGACTATCTGGAATTTTAGGGACGGTACCAAGCGTGTAAATAAGGGCAGCCGTCTCACCGACAATGCGCCCCACTGCCAGAATCACGCCGGCCAGAATGCCCGGTGCGGCCGCCGGCAACGCAATGCGTACCACGGTGCGCAGCCGACCTGCGCCCAGCCCGAAGCTAGCTTCTCGATAGCTGTCCGGCACCGAGAGCAGCGCCTCCTCTGCGGTGCGCATCACCAATGGCAACACCATGATGGCTACCGTGGCCGCGCCCGACAACAGAGAATAATTCCATCCCAGATAGGTGACAAAAAAAAGCAGACCAAACAGCCCATAGACGATAGACGGGATCCCAGAAAGCGTTTCGGCGGTCAACCGAATGATCCGTACAAAGCAGCTTCCGCGTCGCGCGTATTCCACAAGGTAGATGGCCGTGAAAATTCCCAGTGGTGTAGCCACCGCCAGCGCCAAAATGGTCATCATCAAGGTCGTGATGATGGCTGGAAACATCGAAACATTGGTCGAGTGATAGACCGGAGCAAAAAGCTCTGGCGTGAGGTTGGGAACGCCGCGAATCAAAATGAACCCGACCAGAAACAAAAGCGTCCCAAAGGTCAACAGCGCCGCAATTCGCACTGCCAAACGTAGCAGTATTGTGACGACATCACATTTCACATGACTGTTCATGCGTCCTTCCTCCCTTTGAGCGCGGAAAATGTCAGGTTAATGAGCAGGATAAAAACAAACAGTACCACGCCCGTCGCAATCAACGCCTCGCGGTGCAGCTCGGCAGCATAGCCCATCTCCTGCACGATGTTCGCCGTCAGTGTCCGCACGCCTTTGAGCCACCCATCGGGCATACGTGGCTGATTTCCTGCCACCATGACGACGGCCATTGTCTCACCTACGGCGCGTCCGATTCCCAGAACTACGGCCGCGAGCAGGCCGGATCGAGCCGCTGGCAGCACAGCGAAGAAGACCGCTCTCTCTGTGGACGCTCCCAGCGCCAGTGCACCCTCATAGTAGTGATTTGGCACGGCACGGATAGCGGTTTCGGAAACGCCGATGACCGTTGGCAGAATCATGAGTCCCAACAGCAGCGAGGCCGTTAGCATGCTTAATCCCGTACCTCCGAATACCCGACGCACCAAAGGCACCAGAACCATCAACCCAAAGAAACCATAGACAATGGATGGGATGCCAGCCAACAGCTCGACGGCCGGATGCAGC
>JAVVPJ010000083.1:0-5598 GCA_036655815.1 Oscillospiraceae bacterium | reverse complement strand
GTGCGTGCGACGACCTTTTCAGGAATTGCGTTAGCAGTTTTGACATTGGTCGTTCTATTCGTATCGTAAAGGATTATGGCTTAACTTGGTCCTGCCATTGGTGCAGGACCTGTTTTTGTTTCGGTAAGAAAGTGTAGGTAAAATTTATGGCACAATTGGAAAAACGTCTGCGTGCGATTTTGGCGGGAGCAGGGAAAAAGCCCATGGGACGGCGGGAATTGACTCGCCTTGCAAAGGTGAAACACCAGGAAGATGACGCCTGTCGGGAGATTTTGACAGAGATGACGCGTTCTGGGGAGCTGGTGGAAAACCAGAGAGGATTCTCACTGGCAAAAAACATAAAGGCACAGCCTGCCACCATTGTCAAAGTAAAACCAAATTTTGGATTTGCACGGCCCGATGGTGCCGAACGAGATGTGTTTGTACCGGGCAGTCGTTTGATGGGCGCGCTTCCGGGTGATCGTGTGATGGTGCGCATTTCAAAAAGTGATGGGGATCTGGATGCGGGAGAGGTCCTTTCCATCGCAGAACGCGCCGAGTATGTTCTGTCCGGTACGGTGCGGCAGAACACAGCCGGAGAATGGGAGCTTTTACCTGATGATAACAGCTACACTACCATGCAGTTGGAGAATGGATCTGATCTGCATAGTGGAGACAAGGTTACGGCGCGTATTGAGCGTGGCGGCGAAAGCCACCGCGACCATCGCGCTGTGATTCTCAGTGCGTTTGGCAGTGGCGAGATGGCTAAAAACTGCTGCAATGCCATTTTGGAAGCATCCGGTATTCGACGAGACTTTCCCGACGAGGTGCTGTCCGCTGCCGAGCGTTTGGCGGCCGATGAGCCAAATCACGCGGAACTGTCCACAAGGTTGGATCTTCGTGAGGCTTGCATCTTTACCATTGATAGCGCTGACACCAAGGACATTGATGACGCGGTATCCCTTGCAAAAACCGATTGTGGCTGGGCGCTAGGCGTACACATTGCAGATGTGAGCCACTATGTTACGGCGAAAAGCCCCCTCGATGTAGAGGCGTTTGAACGTGGCACATCGGTCTATTTTGCCGATTCGGTGATACCAATGCTGCCGCCGGCACTCTCAAATGGAGCCTGCTCACTGAACCCCGGAGAAGACCGATTGACATTTTCGGCCTTGATGGAGCTGTCTGATAATGGAGAACTGGTGAAGTGTGAATTTCGCAAAACGATCATTCGCTCTTGCCTCAAAGGGGTATACAGCGAAATCAATGCATTGTTTGACGGAACAGCCTTGCCTGAGACAAAGAAACGCTATGAACAAGTGACAGAGAGTCTCATGCTGATGCGGGAGTTGTCTGTACGCCTTGGCCGCCTTAGAGCGGGTAGGGGTGCGCTGGCTCTTTCATCGGTCGAGTCGAACATTGAGATTGACGCCGAGGGATGGGTAGCCAACATTACCCCGAGGGTTCAGGGAGAGTCCGAGCGCCTGATTGAGGAACTGATGTTGACGGCTAACGAGGCGGCAGCGACACTTGCGTTGTCGCGCGGACTTCCCTTTGTTTACCGCGTGCATGAGCCGCCCGCGCCGGAAAAACTGACGGCTTTGCGGGAACTGCTCCAAGCAGTGGGCTTGCCGTCGGTCGGCGTACAGCCGGGCGTTGCACCGGGAGAACTTGGAAAACTTCTTCGTGCGGCCAATGAGATGAAAAGTGGGCCTGTGGTCAATTCTGCCATGCTGCGTGCCATGCAGAAGGCGCGATACAATTCTGAAAATCTTGGACATTATGGCCTTGCGCTGGCCAACTACACACATTTTACGTCTCCGATTCGGCGCTATCCCGATCTCGCCATTCATCGCATTCTGTCAGCCTTTGTGACGGGCGATTCGCCAGAGGTGTGCAATCGTCGTTTTTCTGCCTTTGCCGAGGCGGTATCAAAACGTGCCAGCGATACCGAAGTGTGCGCCGCGGGCGTTGAGCGCTCTTGCCAAGATTGCTACAAGGCCGAGTATATGCACCGCCATTTAGGGGAATCCTTTGAGGGTATTATCACGGCGGTGCTGGCACATGGCATTTACGTCATGCTAAAAAACACCATTGAGGGGCTCGTACGCACGGAGGCGCTGGGTGACGGCATGGTTTATGATGGGCATATGCAGTATGCCAGGGCTGATGGAACGAACCGCTTGGGCGTGGGAGATGTTGTACGGGTTACAGTGGCCGCCGCTGATGCCGCGACGGGACATGTGGACTTTATGCTGTGCAAAGACGACAAGCCATCAACCAAAGATTAAAAGACTTGACAATTTCTTGAAAGACGCATATAATAACTAACAATAAGAGCTAAACTGTTGATCGGGAAGAGTAGATTCGAGATGGAAATGTTCAGAGAGCCGACAAGGGTGTGAATGCGGCGGTTTCCGGCGGATTGAATGGACCCGGGAGGGCGGGATGAAAAGTCGGAGCATTTCGACTGATTAGTGACCGACGGGAGCTTCACCCGTTATCCAGGAAGCCTGCATGATTGTGCATGGAAAGAGTGGGCATTTTTTGTAATGCCAATTTGGGTGGTATCGCAGAGGCTAAATAAGTCTTTGTCCCGACAGCAGTGTTGGGGCAAAGACTTTTTGTTGTAAATAGACATCCGAAAGGTGAAGTTATGATGAAAAAAATTCCGCATCGACTCTATTTGACTGAGGATCAGATGCCCCGTCAGTGGTATAATCTTCGTGCTGATATGAAGAGCCAGCCTGATCTTATGCTGAACCCTGCTACGTTGCGTCCAGTGACGGAAGAAGACCTTTATTCGGTGTTTTGCAAAAAACTGGCTCATCAGGAAATGGACTGTGAGACTCGTTTTGTCGATATTCCCGAGGCGGTCCTTGACATCTACAAGATGTACCGTCCTTCTCCGTTGGTGAGGGCTTACAGTCTCGAGCGTGCTCTGGGCACACCGGCTAAAATTTACTACAAGTTTGAAGGAAACAACACCTCTGGCAGTCACAAACTGAATTCGGCGGTGGCACAGGCCTATTACGCTAAGGAACAGGGGCTGACGGCCTTGACCACCGAGACGGGTGCGGGACAGTGGGGAACAGCGTTGGCCGAGGCGTGTTCCTATTTTGGATTGCCTTTGACGGTCTATATGGTGAAAGTATCCTACGAACAAAAACCCCATCGCAAATCCATTATGCAAACCTTCGGCGCCGAGGTAATCCCCAGTCCGAGCATGACCACTGAGGCAGGGCGGCGTATCCTTGCCGAGCATCCCGGAACGGGAGGCAGCCTCGGATGCGCCATCTCCGAAGCGGTCGAAAAGGCAACCACCACGGAAGGAACCCGTTATGTGCTCGGATCGGTGCTCAATCAGGTGGTGCTGCATCAATCAATCATTGGTCTGGAAACCAAGATCGCGATGGACATTCTGGGAGAATATCCCGATGTGATCATTGGCTGTGCGGGAGGTGGCTCCAACCTTGGGGGGCTTATAGCACCCTATATGCGTGATAAGCTTAACGGAGTGTCCACACCTCGCATCGTGGCTGTCGAGCCGGCCTCCTGCCCTTCTCTTACGAGAGGACGCTACGCCTACGATTTTTGCGACACCGGACGGATGACCCCCATTGCACGGATGTACACCCTAGGATCTGGCTTTATGCCGGCGCCCGGGCATGCGGGAGGGCTGCGTTATCATGGTATGTCGCCCATCCTTTCCAAGCTTTATCATGATGGCGCGATGGAGGCGGTTTCAGTGGAGCAGACCCGTGTGTTCGAGGCGGCGGTGTTCTTTGCCAAACATGAAACGATTTTGCCCGCGCCGGAGTCGGCACATGCCATTCGTACCGCGATGGACGAGGCACTTCGCTGCAAGGAAACAGGTGAGGAGAAGACCATTTTGTTTGGACTGACCGGTACCGGATACTTTGATATGACGGCCTATTCTGCTTATCATGAGGGAACTATGACAGATTATATCCCCACAGATGAGGAGCTTCAAGCTGGTTTTGACAGTCTGCCCAGCATTCCTGGAATACAGGACTGAGATCACAACAAATGGGATCCGTCGGATGTAAACGTTACATCCGACGGATCCCATTTTTATGAAGACTAGGCGGTGACAATTCGGTTGGCATCCTGCAATTGAAGCGACTCGATGGCCGCCTCTCGCATCTTGTATTTCAGAATTTTTCCGGCGGCATTCATCGGAAATTCCTTGACAAACTGCACATAATGAGGTGTTTTATGTTTGGCCATGTTGGCTGACACATAATCACGGATGTCTTGCTCAGTCATACGTTCATTGGGACGCAGCACTACCGATGCCAAAATTTCCTCCCCATATTGCTTGTCCGGCACGCCGATGACCTGTACGTCTAGTACCTTGGGATGGGTGTAAATGAAATCCTCAATTTCCTTCGGATAGATATTTTCTCCACCTCGGATGATCATATCTTTGATGCGCCCGGTGATTTTGAAATTCCCGTTTCCATCGCGGCGCGCGAGATCCCCTGTATGCAGCCAGCCATGCTCATCGATGGCTGCAGCCGTGGCGCTGGGCATTTTGTAATAGCCCTTCATGATATTATAGCCACGTGCAACAAGCTCACCATCGGTATTGTCGGGCAGATCTTTGCCTGTTTCAGGATTGACAATCTTACATTCCACGCCAAACAGAGGACGGCCGACGGTGTTGACGCGATCCTCAATGGAGTCAGTGGTTTGGCTCATGGTGCAGCCGGGGGATGCCTCCGTTTGCCCATAGGTGATGCAGATCTCCTTCATATTCATCTTTTGGATGACGTCTTGCATCACTTTGATGGGGCAAGGACTGCCCGCCATGATGCCGGTGCGCATAAAGCTAAAGTCTGTACTGGAAAAGTTCGGATGTTCCAGCATGGCAATGAACATCGTTGGCACGCCATGGAAAGCAGTGATTTTTTCACGATTGATGCAGGCCAGCCCTGCAGAAGGGGAGAAGGCGGGAATGGGACACATGGTGACACCATGTGTCATGGAAGCCGTCATCGCCAGCACCATGCCGAAACAGTGAAACATTGGCACTTGAATCATCAGGCGGTCTGCTGTCGAGAGATCCATACAGTCGCCAATGGATTTTCCGTTATTGACGATATTGTAATGGGTGAGCATGACGCCCTTGGGAAACCCTGTGGTGCCGGATGTATACTGCATGTTGCAGACGTCATGCTTGTTGATGGTGGCAGCGCGACGTTGGACGGCCTCGATGGGGACGCGGTCAGCCATTGCAAGGGCCTCGTCCCAAGTGATGCAACCGGGCTGCGCCGACTGGATGGTGATAACATTGCGCAGAAAGGGAAGGCGATGACCATGCAGGGGACGTCCTTTGGGCAGCAGAGCCAGTTCTGGGCATAGGTCAGCAAGAATTCCGGTGTAGCTTGAGTCCTTATAGCCATCGGTCATAATGAGGGTATGGGTATCCGACTGACGCAGCAGGTACTCCACCTCATAAATCTTGTAGGAGGTATTGACGGTGACGAGTACCGCGCCAATTTTAACAACGGCCCAAAAAGAGATATACCACTGTGGTACATTGGTGGCCCAAATCGCGACGTGATCTCCGGTACGTACTCCCAATGCGATGAG
>JAVVPJ010000082.1:0-5600 GCA_036655815.1 Oscillospiraceae bacterium | reverse complement strand
TACCGTTCGGTATGCGGAGGTTCAAACGTATCAGTCGAACACGTAGTGGACTTTCACCACTACGTTATTGTTGCCCCTGTCGGGTGTAACACAACCAAGAGGGCTTATCATCTGCGATTCACAGATGATAAGCCCTCTTGGTGATGGTAATGCAATGGCAGCAATGGAATCTCAAGGGTCTGATTTTGCGCTGTCAGCAAATCTGGACCTTACAGAGCAATGCATCAATAGCGGATACGGGGCAGATTTGCGTCGCTGGCCAAATTAGAAAAACTGTAGAGAATCAGCGCTTCATCAAAATCCTCCTGTTTGATCAATTCACTAAGTTTCTGAGGAAGAGAGCGCAGATCCACAACCACAACACGGGAATAGCTTTGCGTTAAAAACGGAACGAGGCAATTGGCATAGGAATCCTTGATTACGAGAAGTGTTCCGGCCGGAGCATCAGGGTTGTCAATCATGGTGATTCCTTTGTTGCCGTGCAGAAAAAAAGCATATTTATCACGCTGCGATGCCATAGAGGCATCATAGAGGCTATCGCTGGCGATGCCGTCAAAGGTGATGGCTCCGACGGGGACATCATACCAGTGAATCATATCTGGCACAGCTGAAAACAGCTTTGCACTACTGTAATGGGTCCCATAAAAGTCAGGGATTTCTCGTTCGAGCGAGGAATCAATCCCGTCGACTTTTCGCCCGGCTGCTTGCATCAAAGTCTGCCAGGCATAGGAGGCACCCAGCGTAGTCCAGTGATGGTCGGTGCGGTAATAGATATATTCACAGGCATGGGGCATGAGAACGGCAGCAGCATTGACTGTATCATAACCGGCCGTTTGGAGTCTTGCCTCAATGTTCTCAATCAGGGGAAGCTGTTCCACATTTCCCACGCCTTGCGGAACCTTGTCTGATAAAATAGTGTAGGCAGATGGCACAATCATGACATACTTGTTCAGAGTTGGGTAAAGTGCGGAAAACTCCTCAAGCAACGATACATTGCGCTCCAGCCGCACGGCATCATAAACACGGTACTTTTCAAACATGGTGTGATCGGTGCCATAGATAATTCCGTTGTTCTCTGATTTCCCCAGCAGCGCTTCACTGACCGATTTCAGCGTAATCCAAGCATCGCGCAGTACAAATTGGTCATTGCCAAATCGCTCATAGGTCTGTGCAAAGCCTTCCTTCCCGCTGTCAAGCAGCCCTTCTAGCGTTAGGGTAGGCTTTTGCGCGAGATAGCGGTTTTCCATTTCAGAGTAGCTCTTTGGAGGCGTCAACAAATTACTCAGTGCCATTACAGCGACGAAGCCGAAAAACAGCAGAACAATGGGATAGTGAAGCAGTCGTTTCATTGCGTACCCCTCCTTAAAATCGAAAATACAGAAATGGATTGTAGGTCGCATCGACGAGATAGGCTATCGATATCAGCAATACGGTGCCGTACATCACAAGTGCGGCTACCCTGCTCTTTTCCAGTTTTACGAAGAGGGGCTTGAGCAGAGGCGTTGCAAAGAGGAAACCAAGAAGAAATGTGATGCCGTAGTTACGTAGTGCATAAATCCAATCGCTTCCGCCTGCGAATGAAAACATGCGTGAGAAATAGAGGCCAAGCCGTGAAAAGTCAGTGATCGCAAAAATAGTCCAGCTGATGACGAGCAACGGCAGCGCATAGATGCGGGACAACAAGGGGCTGCGATTAAGCAGAGGCAGCAAAAATGATTTTTCCAGCAGAAGAAGCACAAAAAAATAAAGACCCCATAATACAAAATTCCATGATGCACCATGCCAAAGACCAGTAGCAAACCATACGATGAGTAAATTCACAAAGGTTCTCAGCGAGCCTCTGCGATTTCCGCCCAATGGAATGTAGAGATACTCACGAAACCATGATCCAAGTGTCATATGCCAACGACGCCAAAACTCAGTCATGCTTTTAGAAATATAGGGAAAATTAAAGTTAGTTGGAAATTCAAATCCCAGCATACGCCCCAGCCCAATGGCCATCAGGGAATAGCCAGAGAAGTCAAAGTAGATCTGGAGTGAAAAGGCAAGCATGGCAAGCCATGCGAGCGGCATGGAAATGGTGGAGAAACCGCTTGCCTCCACCTCAGTCCACAGCGCACCGATGTTATTGGCGATGAGCACCTTGCTGCCCAGAATAAAGGTACGAACGCCGTTGGAAATTTGGTCTAGATTCAGGCGGCGGGATTTCAACTCGCGCGCAACGTCCGTATAGCGGACGATGGGGCCGGCAATCAATTGAGGGAACAAAACAACAAATGCACCAAAGTCAATGATATTGGTTTCGGCTTTCACTTTATTGCGATACACATCAATGGTGTAGGACATGGTCTGAAATGTGTAAAAACTAATACCAAGAGGGAGCGTTACCGAAATCACCGGAATGGCCAGTCCAGTGAGCGCATTAAAGCTTTCTGCAAAAAATCCCGCGTACTTGAAAAAGCCAAGCATGCCAAGGTTGAACACCATCGAGAGGATAAGCCCTCCGCGGCAGACCCATCGGCGGCCCCGGTTGTGTTCAATGAGCAGAGAGGCGACATAATCCACAATGATGGAGGCCATCATAATAGGAAAATAGCGCACCTCGCCCCACGAATAGAAAACAAGGCTGGAGATGAGCAAAATGAGATTGCGCCAGCGAGCCGGAGTCACATAATAAAGCAACAGAGCCGCGGGCATGAACCAGAATAGAAATAAAAGGCTGGAAAATACCATGGTGTCCTCCCGGAAAAATACGTTTGGCAGAGACAAAGCCTTCCCAAAGATCTTGAGAAGGCTTTGCTTGCCCGATTACTAATTTATCAGATAAAATGGCAATAGGCAACTGAATCAATAAAATTTATGCAAGAATTTAAGATTACGCTGTAAATTGACTGTCAATGGTTTGCTTGACCAGTGTGACATCAGGAGCAAAGTCCAATGCAGCGCCGTCGTGATCTGGCATATAGCCCACAACAATCAGAAAAAGATAATTGCCTTTTTGGTAGACTTCTCCCGCTTGTGCTCGCTCATAGGAACCGTTGACAGGATAACGCTCATACTGCGCAATCAGATCCTGACGTCGCTGATCCAACGCAGCTTTGAGAATATCCACCTTATCAGACTTCGCCTTGATACCAAAGAAAGCGTCTGAATTGGTCATTGACATGGAAACAGAGCCGGCATATTCCTCCACATCTGCGGCATTGACGCCGAGAAAGTCGGTGATATATTGTGCATCAATGGGCATCCCCATCGCAACGGCGGTGTAGTCGGCACCATGTTTCTCGGCAAATTTGGCATCCACAGCGGTGATAACATCGGAAAGTGATTTTCCGTCAATAGGCTTGATCTCGGCTGTACCCGATGAGGCGTTCTTGGAGCAGGCGGTTACCGCGAGGACGCCCAATGACAGCGCCAGTAGTAAAGCTGTAAATCGTTTCATCATAAACTCCTCTTTTTGACATTTTATTTGGCAATCTCTTGCGCCGGCATCCTATCAGTGTCCACCTGAGCATACTTTATTGCATTTGCAATTATCTTTTGTATGCTGACCTCAGATATACAGACACCAAACACCTTTTGACGCGGGATATGATAAGATCGTCATTTTATTTTCCTAAATACTTTTTGCGAAACCAGTTGGTATACAGTCGTGTCAGGTTATCCAACGCTTTGTCATAGATCCAGAACACGACATTGCCAACCATCAGCATACACCACATCAGCGTTTCACCGCCAAATTCCTCTGGAATATCAGTCATACCAAACAGATGAATCACAACCCAGTAGGCTGCGATCATTGAGCCGTTAAACAGCAAAAACTTGCATATGCCCCGCGTAAAACGGCTTTTTACACGCACCAAGCGAAAACGAAGAGTCGGATAATAACCAAAAAAAGCGGTAAACATCAGCGCTGTCTCAGGTTCGACCATCAGCAGGGAAAGCAATGCTACAGCGGCATAGGCGACTGTCGCTGTAGCGGAGCCCAGCTCGACGGCTGCCGGAATGAGCATTACGCCGGCCAGCAGAGGGAGCGCATAGGTCGCAATTGGTATGAGGCCAGCCAGTACCATTAACGACAGGCAAAGCGCTGCGCTCATACCGCCGATCGCTACCTGCGTGCTTTTATGCGGCATGGACACACTTCCTTTGTGAAAATCATTTAAAAATGATGAGAGCTTCTCTGTTTGTGACCGGATCTGATATTTGGAACATCCTTAGCAAAAACAGCGACACCCATTGCAAGCACATTGGGAACAGGCCAGTGCAGCACAGCAGCTACAAGGATCACAGGTTGATGCATAGGCTTGCCCTCCGTTGTAACCATATTGACGCTGATGCATAATGGCGTCGAGCGTACTGCGATATTCTGGATTTTGAGGATCAAGCGAAACAGCCGTTTGCAAGTAATTGAGCGCATCCTCAAGAAATCCTCTGGTATAGAGCACACTTCCCTTTAAAAAATGCCATTCAGCATCGCGTTTTGACGTGGGAATGCCGTCCAAAAGTTCCTCAGCTTCTAAGATTCGACGCATGGAAAGCAGCCGACGAATATCAGCATACTGTCCGCTGGGCTGTCCATAGCTGGATGAACTGTTGTAGCTGCTTTGTCCTTGGCTATAGCTTCCCTGCGGTGCATAGCCTTGTCTGGAGGCATAACCTCCATTTTTGCGTTGACTTTGCACTGCGTCATAGGCTGCATTGATTTCGGACATCTTTTCGCCTGCCAGATCGGAAAGCGGACTGCCAGAATAGTTGTCAGGATGGTATTTCTTAGCAAGATCACGATAGGCCTGCTTGATCTCATCGTCGGAAGCCGACGGGGAAACGCCCAGCGTTTTATATGGGTCTGTCATGGCTTTCTCTCCCTTCGATGAGTTGGTCGGCACGGCGCGCCAGTCCGAGATAAACAATGTTATCCAGAATGCCTTTCAATTGGACAAGATCCAGAAGTGCATAGGCAGCGCAGGCTTCGGATACGGTGGCACGCAACATGGCTGAAAAGCGTTCACGGCTGTTGTCACTCCCTGCAAGCGGGTTAAAACGTCCCGCTGACAGATCGCCTGACAGATCGTCTATAGCGTCACATAAATAAATATATCTTCCAAGCATATACCCTAGCCGCTCAAGAGAACGAGTGGTGGCCTGGCGTGTGCTCATAAGACTCAAAAGCGTTCCCATCGCCTCAGCGGTAGGGTCGCACGCAAGGTCAACCGAACAGGTCGGTTTGGCTTCCACCTCGGCCTGACGCTCCAGCAGACGCTCTATCGCCAAAGCAGCCTCAGGCCGCTGGAATTCGATGCGTTCAAACAAATGGCCTGTCCATGAAGAGAGCATGCGCCAACCGACCCTCTTGCATGGACCGCTGTCTGTGATATTATCCCTTACTTTGGCGTCCAACAGCAGAACACTGACATCACAACTGTAATCAAGCGCTTCGCAGGCTTCAAGATGTGGACGCTTCCGAACAGGATTGAAGGGGCATCGTTGCGGTGCGAAGCACAAAGTTTCTTCGCTCAACGCAGCGTGCAGCATCACAATAAAAGTGAAGTCATAGCTGAGAGTAAAGCGTGCAACAGGGCCAAAGCGGCTTGCCAACC
>JAVVPJ010000081.1:0-5723 GCA_036655815.1 Oscillospiraceae bacterium | reverse complement strand
CATCCAGAGGGATCATGACCGACAAGGAAGCCAGAAAGCAGAACGTGGGCGGCGAAGTGCTCGCCTTCGTCTGGTAAGGGGGGGCGCGAAAGATGTCGAGAATCGGAAGAAAGCCCATCGCCATCCCTGCCGGTGTCGAGGTTACCATTCAGGGAAACCACGTGTCGGTCAAGGGCCCCAAGGGAACGCTTGAGCAGAGCTTGGCCCCTACAATGATCATCGCAATGGAAGACGGCCACGTTGTGGTCACGCGTCCAAACGATAATCAGGATAACCGCAGCCTGCACGGTCTGACCCGGACCCTCATTGCCAATATGATTGAGGGCGTACACGCCGGTTTCAAGAAGGAACTTGAGATTAACGGTGTAGGTTACCGCGCTGCCAAGCAGGGCCACGATCTGGTCATGAGCCTTGGATATTCTCATCAGGTCATTATGCCTGAGGTGCCGGGGATCACCATTGAGGTTCCACAGCCCAATAAGATTAACATCTCAGGCCCTGATAAGCAGCAGGTAGGGCAGTTCGCGGCAGAAGTCCGCGGAAAACGTCCGCCGGAACCCTACAAGGGCAAGGGCATCCGCTACATCGACGAGGTTATCATCCGCAAGGAAGGCAAGGCCGGCAAGGGCAAGAAGTAAGAAAGGAGTGAATGCAAAATGATTGCAAAGCCTGATAGCAACAAGGGACGAATCAAGCGCCACTATCGTGTCCGCAATAAAATCGTTGGGACCTCCGGACGCCCCCGCTTGAGCGTGTTCCGTTCTGAACAGCACATCTACGCGCAGGTCATTGATGACAAAGCGGGCGTCACTCTGGTCTCTGCTTCTTCTCTCGAAAAAACTTTCGAGGGCAAGGGCTCGGACAAGGCGGCGGCACGCGCCATCGGTAAGCTGGTGGCTGAGAGATCGGTTGAGAAGGGCATCACTACCGTGGTGTTTGACCGCAGTGGCTACATTTACCATGGCCGTATCAAAGAACTGGCTGAAGGCGCCCGTGAGGGCGGACTAAACTTCTAAAAGGAGGGAACACATTTGGCTCGTATCGACGCAGCGGGGCTCGACCTCAAAGAAAAGGTCGTCGCTATCAACCGCGTATCCAAAACAGTCAAGGGCGGACGCATTTTTAAGTTTGCGGCGCTGGTGGTCGTCGGTGACGGAAACGGCACTGTTGGCTACGGCCTTGGCAAGGCGGGCGAGGTTCCCGACGCGATCCGCAAGGGAATTGAAGATGCCAAGAAAAATTTATTCAAGATTTCGCTGCGAGGGACTACCATTCCCCACGAGATCATCGGAAAGTTCGGAGCCGGCCGTGTGCTGATGCTTCCAGCTCCACAGGGTACCGGTGTGATTGCCGGCGGCCCGGTGCGTGCGGTGCTTGAGATTGCGGGCATCAAGGATATCCGCACCAAGTGCCAGCGCTCCAACAACCCCTGCAACGTTGTGACCGCCACCATCAATGGCCTGCGGTCCCTCAAGAATATCGACGAGATCGCCGCGATTCGTGGCAAGAGCGTTGATGAAATCATGGGCTAGGAGGGTTAACGACTAATGGCGAATATCAAAGTGAAACTGGTCAAGAGCCTTGTCGGACGCCTTGACGATCAGATTGCGACCGCGCGTTCCCTGGGTCTGCGCAGGATTGGCAATGAGGTTCTCCAACCCGACAATCCTGCCACCAGAGGAAAGATCAACAAAATCTCCCACCTCGTGACGTGGACCCAGGCGTGAATGTAAGGAGGTGTAAGGCACTATGAAACTGCATGAGTTATCCCCCGCCCCCGGTTCCACCAAGGAAGCATTCCGAAAGGGACGCGGCACGGGTTCCGGAAACGGAAAGACTGCGGGCAAGGGGCACAAGGGACAAAAGGCACGCTCCGGTGGTGTCCGACCCGGCTTTGAAGGCGGCCAGATGCCGTTGCAAAGACGAGTCCCTAAGAGAGGCTTTAACAATATCTTTGCGAAGGAGTACATCTCCATCAATGTGGATGTACTCAACCGATTTGAAGATGGCGCTATCGTTGATGCCCAGTCTATTTCGGATGCTGGTATCGTCAAAAATACCCGCGATGGCATCAAAATTCTCGGCAGAGGCGAGCTTGAGAAGAAGCTCACCGTTATCGCCACCGCCTTCTCGGCTTCGGCCAAGGAAAAGATCGAGGCGGCGGGGGGAAAGGCCGAGGTGAAGTAGGATGCTGGAAACGCTTCGAAACGCGTGGAAGCTTGAAGATCTAAGGAAGAAGATTCTTTTTACCATCTTCATTCTGGCGATCACCCGCGTGGGTTCGGCGATCCCTGTTCCTTTCCTCGACCCCACCGCCCTTGGGAATATGGTGACAACAGCCGGCGGCCTTTTCGGCTTTGCTGATATGCTGTCGGGCGGTGCATTTTCTCAGAGTACACTGTTTGCATTGTCTATCTCGCCCTATATCACATCGTCCATCGTGATTCAGCTCTTGTCTGTTGCGATTCCCTACCTCGAGAACCTGGCCAAGGAAGGCGAGGAGGGTAAGAAACAGCTCAACAAGATCACTCGCTATACGACACTGGGTTTGGCACTGTTGCAGGCGTTTGCCTACATGACGCTGCTCAATTCTCAGCATGCCATCACAGCTTTTGAAGGCTGGCAATATTATTTTGTGCGCGTGATCATTGTCGCTTGCTTTACAGCCGGGGCAATGTTGGTTGTTTTCTTGGGCGAGCGCATTGACTCCAAGGGCATTGGCAATGGCATTTCCATGATCTTGTTTGTCGGCATCGTCTCACGTGCGCCCACGGTTCTTTCCACCATGGGTAGCTATTTGGGCTATGCGATGCAGGGATACACGTGGTACTTTTTCGCGGTTCCGCTGGTTGTGGTTCTGTTTTTGGCCATCATCACGTTCATTGTTGTGATGACCAATGCTGAACGACGCATTCCCATCCAGTATGCCAAGCGCATTGTGGGAAGAAAGCAGTACGGCGGACAATCCACATTTCTTCCCATCAAGGTCAATATGTCAGGTGTACTCCCCATCATTTTTGCCTCAACGTTATTGGCGATTCCCAGTACCATCAAAGGATTTATCAACATTTCTGATACCTCCTTCTGGGGAAGATTGTTGGGAATTTTTAATTACAACACGATCTGGTATGGAATCCTTTATTTTCTACTCATCATGGGATTCAACTACTTCTATGTAGCCATTCAGTACAACCCCATCGAGATTTCCAACAATCTGCGCAAAAACAGCGGAACCGTACCGGGGATTCGCCCCGGAAAACCCACGGCCGACTATATCGCACGGATCGTTGGCAAAACAACGTTTTTGGGCGGTCTGTTTTTAGGAGTCATCGCGGCGCTGCCAATCGGCGTTGGCGCCTTGACACGGATGAATATCTCGCTGGGCGGCACGTCCATCATCATTGTGGTTGGCGTTGCGCTTGATACGGTCCGCCAGCTTGAAAGCCAGATGATGATGCGTCATTACAAGGGCTTTCTTGAATAGGAGGGAATTGATTCGATGCAAGTGATACTGCTTGGAGCGCCGGGCGCCGGGAAAGGCACCCAAGCCGAAATTCTGACCGAGAAGCTCGGAATTCCCATCATCGGGACGGGCAACATCATCCGGGAAGCAATTAAATCAGGCAGTGAGCTGGGCAAGCGGTTCAAGTCCTATACCGAGAAGGGACTGCTGGTGCCCGACGAACTGGTCGTCGAAATGGTGGCCGAACGCCTTACGCATGCTGACTGCAAAAATGGCTATATTCTTGATGGATTTCCTCGTACTGTCGCACAGGCGGAGAGTTTTGACAGGATGAGTGATGCAGCTTGCAGCGTGTTGCTGTTTGATCTACCCGATGGGGTAGTGATGAGCCGTATGTCAGGCCGTCGTGTTTGCGATCAGTGCGGAGCAACCTATCATCTTGAGTTCCATCCCTCCAAAGTAGAAGGCGTTTGTGACACCTGCGGCGGTGCACTGGTTGTGCGCGCTGATGACAAGCCTGAGACAGTGCAGGAACGTCTTTCGGTTTATCATGAACAGACCGAGCCGCTTACAGCTTATTATGAGGCGCAAGGAACGCTGCATTCCATTGACGCGACACAAAACGTGGACACCATTACTAAAGTTGCACTTGCACTTTTGGAGCATTGCTGATTATGGTCGTGCTTAAGACAAAGGATGAACTCACACTGATGAAAAAAGCCGGTTGCATTACAGCCGGCGCGCTTGAGGCGGGCGGTGCAGCTGTTCGTCCCGGCGTAACCACCGCAGAGGTCAATCGTGTTGTTCACGAATATATTGTGCGTCATGGCGCGAAGCCCTCCTTTTTAGGGTACGGCGGTTTTCCGGCGTCCTGCTGCGTGTCAGTCAATGACGAGATTATTCATGGCATCCCCACCCACCGACGTGTAATACATGAGGGTGACATCGTGAGTCTCGATGTGGGCGCCCGGATTGGTGGCTTTCACGGCGACAGTGCTTTCACATTCCCGTGTGGCACGATTTCGGCCGAAGCGCAGGCCTTGCTTGACGCCACACAGTTGGCGTTAGAGCGAGCCATTGCAGCGGCGGTTCCCGACGCGCGCATTGGGGATGTTGCAGCGGCCGTTCAAAACACGGTTGAGCCTTTGGGCTATTCCGTGGTACGGGAATATGTCGGGCACGGCGTGGGGCGTGAGCTTCATGAAGCCCCCGAAGTTCCCAATTTTGGCACAGCCGGACATGGATTACGCCTTGTTCCCGGCATGACCATTGCCATCGAACCTATGATTAACGCCGGTACCTTCGCAATCCGTGTGCTGGATAACGACTGGACCGTGGTGACAGCCGATGGTCGGCTGTCGGCCCACTTTGAACACACTGTCGCGATTACCCCCAACGGCGCGGTCATTTTGACCCGCCAATAGGAAGGGGAGTCAATTGATGCAACTTGCGATTGTGGTGCAGAGCCAGGCGGGACATGACAAGGGCGATTGGTTCGCTGTAACGGGGATTGAGGGCGATTTTGCTCTCATCGCCGATGGAAAACATCGTCCGCTCGAAGCGCCCAAACGAAAGCGCCTCAAGCATCTTGCGCCCACATGCACTGTCTTATCGCCTGGACAGATGCGCACCAACCGACAGCTTCGACAGGCGTTGTCGCTTTTTCGCACATGTATGAGTAAGGAGGGAAATGACCTTGGCAAAGGATGACGTTATTGAAGTAGAGGGCATCGTCAGAGAAGCCCTACCCAATGCACAGTTCGTGGTGGAGATCCAAGGGGGACATAGGCTACTGGCCCACATCTCCGGCAAGCTCAGGATGAACTTCATCCGCATCCTCCCCGGGGACAAGGTCACGATGGAGATTTCTCCCTACGACCTGACCAAGGGACGGATTACTTGGAGATCAAAATAGAGGATTTCACCACTAAAATGTATGATGAACAGCCGCGCGGCAAGAGGACGGCGCCTCGGCGGTTGATCGGCAAGAAAATCAAGCCGTCCCCCAAATGGAGGTGCGCATTATGAAAGTAAGACCTTCCGTTAAGCCCATCTGTGAAAAGTGCAAGGTCATTAAGCGCAAAGGTCGCGTAATGATCATCTGCGAAAATCCCAAGCACAAGCAGCGTCAGGGCTGAGACGCCAAACGAAAACTTATGGAGGTGTAACAACGAATGGCTCGTATAGCTGGTATAGACCTTCCGCGTGATAAACGTATCGAGGTCGGTCTGACCTATATTTTTGGCATTGGTCGTAAGAC
>JAVVPJ010000080.1:0-5815 GCA_036655815.1 Oscillospiraceae bacterium | reverse complement strand
AAAAGCTATAAGGCGGCATAGCTCAGTTGGCTAGAGCATTCGGTTCATACCCGAAGTGTCGTAGGTTCAAATCCTACTGCCGCTACCACTGAGAAAAGCCCTTCTTCAAGGGCTTTTCTCATACATGGCCCGTTGGTCAAGCGGCCTAAGACACCGCCCTTTCACGGCGGTAACACGGGTTCGAATCCCGTACGGGTCACCAGCAACATTTTGTCCCCATATTTTTTATTTGAGCTGGTGCTCAGATGAATGACAAAACGCCCCGCAATTATGATTGCGGGGCGTTTTGTTGACTTTAAAAACGAGCTCTTCATGCTTCTGTTCACAACAAGCATAACGCTCCCAACTCTTTCTTCCATGAAACGGAACAAAGCTGGTTAGAATCTATTCCGCATTTTCTAGCGTTGCACCCTTTTTATCACTGATTCTAAAAACGATGCTGGTAAGCTCCACCTGCAATGTGATCTTGTCGTTTTGAAGTTCAGGGATGTCTGCCACTGTGACGATGCTGCCAATCTGCATCGCGTCAAGATCCACAGTCACTGTATCAATCATGTCGCCGGGCAAAGCTGCATAAGGAATTGCAAGCAACATTTTTTCCAAAGACCCTGTAATTTTATCGGTATTCTGTAAAATGATGTGAATGACACTGTTGACTTTTTGATCCGCTTGCAATGCTTGAAAGCTAACATGCAGTATTTCATTGCCCATATGATCCCGCGTTTCTGCTTTGATCTGCACCGGAATCACCAGATCGTCCAGCTTGAGAATAATTTTGCTTCCTTCGCGTTTCTGATGAAAAAGCTTATTCATGGTCGCCTTGTCCATTTGAATTGCAAGAGACGTCTCTAACGCACCGCCATAAACAACGCAGGGTACAATACCGGAACGTCTCAGCTGCTTTGCCTTCATTGTTTCATTGCGTTTTTCCACTGTAATCAGATCCATTTTTTATTCCTCCTGTATGATTGTTTTGGGGTTTATAAAGCTATAAAAAAAGAAGGACTTTTTATACAACACCATACGGCGCAATATGAAAAGCCCTTCTTGTTAGACGGTTCTTTTTCTATTTATATTTAACATCTTACCACAGCCTAGTTGAAAAGGCAAGGATGGCAGTGCAAGGATTTCTGAAATACAAGCATTCTTCCTGCCATTTTATGTCTGACGTGCTTGGGTCGCGAATGGGTTGGCGGCCGTCCATTGTTTGGCGACCGTTGGCACCCGCCACACACATCAAAGAGTCTTAGCCCTGTTTTCCACCTTCCACGGGAGGCGCAACCGGTACGGAAATAGATTGCATTGAACGCCGGAACTGTATGAAGAACAAGATCGCGGTGGTGCTCACTGCAATGAAATCGGCGACCGGTTCAGCCAAAAATACGGCGGTAGTCTTGTCCGGGAGGACCATCGGCAGCAGGAAGATGAGTGGAATAAGTAGAAAAATTTTGCGCAGCAGTGCCAAAAACAGTGAGCTTTTGGCGTCACCCAGTGCTACAAATGTTTGCTGACAGGCAATCTGAACACCAAACACGCATGTAATGCCCATATAGATGCGCAGCGCATGGGTGCCAAAGGCGACCAGTGCAGGGTCGTTGTTAAAGATCAAGATAAACGTTTGCGGCGTCAGCATGATCGCCAGCCACAGCACGGTGGAAAAAGTGACGCAGCAGATCAGCAGCAGCCGAAAGGTGTGCCGAACACGTTGGGCATTGTGTGCCCCATAGTTATAACTGATGATGGGTTGAGCACCTTGTGAAAGGCCCATCAGCGGCATCATAGAGAATTGCGTAACGCTGGTGAGAATGGTCATCGCACCCACTGCCAGATCTCCTCCATATTTAAGCAGCGATGCATTAAAGCAAATGGCCAGCAGACTCTCAGTGGACTGCATGATAAATGGTGAAAGGCCAAGCGCTACGCAGGGCAGAAAAATCTTGGGTGAGAGACGCAGATATTCCCGTTTGATTTTTAACCCGGTCTTCTTGCCGGTGAGAAAGTGCAAAATCCATATCGTGGAAATCGCTTGTGAAAGAATAGTGGCCAGTGCGGCACCCGCTACACCCATATTGAAGCCGAAGATAAAGATCGGGTCAAGGATAATGTTGCACACAGCACCGATCAATACAGTAAGCATACTTGTTTTGGCAAAGCCCTGTGCACTGATGAACGGGTTAAGGCCCAGCGTCATCTGGACAAATATGGTTCCCATGCTGTAGATGCGAATATATTCCATCGCATAATCAATGGTGTTTGCACTGGCTCCAAACAAAAGCAGCAGATCTTTGGCGAAAATCCAAAATATAGCGGTCAGGGCAACGGAAATCAAAAGGAGCAACGTAAATGCGTTGCCCAGCGTACGTTCAGCGCTTTCCTGATCGCGGTTTCCAAGAAAAATCGAAGCACGGGGCGCAGCGCCCATGCCAGCCAACGCCGCGAATGCGGAGATAATCATGATGAGGGGCAAGCAAACGCCCACACCGGTAAGCGCTAGTGTCCCAATGTCCGCAATGTGGCCGATATACATACGATCCACAAGATTATAAAGCAGGTTGATCACTTGTGCCGCAATTGCGGGTATTGCCAGTTGGCACAGCAGACGACCAATCGGCTCGGTACCCAGCGCCTGTGTTTTGTTGGTTTCTATGATAAATCCCTCCCCAACAGTGTTGGTTCAATATGAGCATAAAATAAGTTTTACACTGCTATATAGTTTACATGGAAACTACAATTTTGTCAACATTCACCGCCGTTTCCTCCTTAAATGATGTTGGAAAGCGCTCGTGTAATAGGACGGTCAATAAAATTTCCCACAGAGTAGGCAAACATCACCTGATCATACTCTTCCATGTCGAGCAGCTTGAGTGACTCTGGCGCGTATCGTTCCAGATCAATGACTGTCACGCGACCAAAATGGATCATCAGAAACGGAAGATAAGAAAGCACTGTATCATCGGCAAAGATCAGCAGAGAGTCAGAATCGGCCAACGAAGAGAACAGATCCATGCGGGGAGAAAATCCTCCAAGCACCACATTTTCAGGATGTCCCAGTGCTGCCCAATGCCGAGGGAACAGGGTATAATAGCTCTTGAGGAAGCCATCCTCTCCCGTATGCATCACCTGATATTGTGGTGTGCTGCGTGTAAAACGATAGAGCGTGATGATATCGGGACGAATGCTTTTGTAGCTCGAGCGGCTATAGAGATCTCCATAATAGTCCTGTGGCAGATGTTCCACCTCAAATTGGCTGAGCGAACGTGGCACAAGACCCCGCCGGCCGACAAGCGCCGCATATACATAGTATCCTCCCAGACCCGTTAAATTTGAGGCTGTTCGATAATAGGTGTATTGATCCCGCGCGGCAAACAGCTCCGTGTAAACGTCCACAGTGGTGGCTTTTCCGGACAGATGATCATACACGCTGGCGATGAGGGATTTTTGATTGTAGAGTTGGGCAAGCGCCGGCGTCTCCTGCTGCTTGATAGCGCATGCCGTCGGAATCAGCATGACAATAGCAGGAATGTTGTGGTCCTCTAAAAAAGTGTCAATCGCAGCAAGATTTTGATCGGACGGGTTGTCCGTACCCGACGTAATGTTTTCCAGCAGGTAATCGCGCGTAATAAAAATTCCATCCTGCTCCTTGGCACCGCCAAGAAGCAGCAGGGATGGAGCCAATTGTGACAGCGTTTCGTAGGAGGACAGCCGGCTTTTGAGGACGCGGTCGGCCCAGCTGCCCAATTCCCAGAAGCTTTCTGGGGGCGCAGTACTGCTGTGACCTGGTAGCAATGTAGAAAGGCCGACGCCCAGCAGCGCGGCAAAGAGCATCAATGAGATCATTTTCTTGAGCATGGGGTCACCTCACATTCCAAAGCAAGAAGGACGACGTAGCAACCAATACAAGACCATGAAAGAAAAAAGAACACACCCACCAGAGGTTTGGAAACTGCCGTGCAGTCAGCCGCCCGAGAGTATTGATCGCACTGGTGCATGCAATGATCGCCAGCAGTAGCAGTACAAGATTGGATGTTGTCAAATAGACAATGGTATTGTTGGCCAACAGTACCCCAGAAAAAGGCACCAGCGCACGCAACGCGGCCCAACGATGCGCCATATCGTTGGGCAGTAACAGAATATAAGCGGGCAGGGTGATCACAAAGGTGAGCACCCGGGAGAGGAAACTCCATCGCAACGGAATGCGCCGCAGCACTGCAAAGTCCAGGAGCACCAATCCGGCCAGCCAAAGACCCCACAGCATGCCCCCCATCGTTGGAAAAAGCCAAACCGACAGTACAATCGGCATCAGGCCCGAAACAAGATAAGCCCGCCAGTCTCCCCGTTCCCGATCAAAGTGATCAAATAAGAGTCCACCAACCGCATCCTCAAGCGGCATATTAAGCCGATAGAGATAGTCACGCACATTGGGTGCCTGAAACGGATAGTAGGTCATATGGGGCAGTTCCAGTGAAAACATCTGTCCCAGACCAACGGCCATATCGCTGTAAGCTGACAGCGTATAATAGACTCCCAATGCAGCACACATCGCTGCCATCCAGGCCGACACGGTCGAAATCTGTTCAATTGGGAGTCGTGCAAGCGTTTTGAAAAGTGCTAACGTTTGTTCAGCAAGAATGACTCGTTTGGCGACGCCAAGGGTAAAACGCATCACCCCATGTCCCAGCAGCGTCAGAGAAGGTGCAGGATGTTCAACGCGTGTGAGGATCGCGTCAGACAACGAAACAGGCCCATAAGAGAGGCGGCCAAAAAAGAGGGCTCCAGCTCCCACTGCCATGGGGGTCGCGAGAATCTGTTTCCCACGCATCTGGCTGGTCATCAAGCACAACATCGTCAAGGGCAGGACAATGACGCCAACCGAAGTGACCTTGTGAGTCAGAAGCGGAAGCAGCACACCCCATACACCTAAGATCAGCACATTTTTTGTAAAAAATGCGCGATACCAAAGACGACGGGGCCGTCCACTGCGGTGGGAAAGCAGGGTGGCTCCGCCGCAGTCAGCCGCAAGGTTGCACAACAGCCAAGGAGTCGAATGCGGTTCCATCAGCAGCAGAATGAGCGCAGAGATGAGAATCAGCGCCGCTGCTTTAAACCGATTCGGCAAACAATAGTAGAGCGCTGCAGAGACAGGCAGCAATAAAAACACAAAGCCAAGACTGACAAGCCGCATGCGACGGACTCCTTTCAATCAGGATGGGAAAATTTCCCTGACAAGATTCCAAAACTCCTCCCGGGTCAACAGGGTGTTAACCAACGGCAGAAGCGTCGCAATTGAGAGACGAGGTGGCAGCGAGAGACGACACAGCAAGGCACGCCGACGTGTGGCAGAATCCGGGTGTCCGGTCAGCCCGGCGTCATAGAGGTCGGCGCGGGTTAATCCCGCGCCTGGTCGCACCTCTTCACAGCAGACACCCGCACGATGAAAGGCTTCAAGCAGCGTTGCCTGATCCATGCCCTCAACCCCCAGCAAGCCCTCGGCCGACGAACTGCTCTTGCGCCGTTCCACGCCCTCGCACGCAGGAATATAGACCTGCGTGAGGCGAGCAGATGGACCCAACGCATTTTTGAGAAAGCTGCGGATGCGAAACCCGGCACCATCGGAGTCGGTTAAAATAATGAGTCCCGTCGTTCGCGCGAGTGCACGCAGCCCCTCCAGCAACTCGCGGTCGGAAAAGATGCGAAATCCTCCTGTTTCAAGGATCACGCCATCGATGAGGGACGCCAACCGGATGCGGTCGTATCGACCTTCGACCACAACCGGCTGCCGGAGCTTTAACATAGTTCTTGCCCCCTTATCACAGCC
>JAVVPJ010000079.1:0-5876 GCA_036655815.1 Oscillospiraceae bacterium | reverse complement strand
GAAGCGCTCATACGCCATTCCATGGGCTGCAAGGTATGAGAATGCCCCCCCAATACCAGATCCGCGCCAAGGTCGGCAAAGCATTGAGCCAATTCGATCTGGTTGCTGTTGGCATCAAGGCTGTATTCGGTGCCCCAATGGGGGACGACGATGACGAAGTCTGCATTTTGACGTGCTTGCGCGATCTGTTCTTTAATGAGTTCCCGCTCACTGGTCAGAAGATATCGCATAGCCGTGTCGGCTGGGAGTGCAAGTCCATTGGTGTGCTCAGTCATGGGAACCCACGCGATCTTGACCCCATTTTTTTCAGTTATGATGGGCTTGTGCATATCTGCCTCAGTGCGCCATGCACCAAAGACTGGCACATTTTGCTCCTGCCAAAAATCGAGTGCCGCAACCAAGCCCTTTTCCCCCATATCAAACATGTGGTTGTTGGCGATGCCTACGACATTAAAGCCTATCTGCACCATGTGTTTTCCCATCGCCTCGGGGGAATTGAAGCGCGGGTATCCCGACAGCGGATAGAGGCGCTCGGCCACGATCGTTTCCTGTGCCAGATAGGCAAGGTCTGCCTTGGCGATCAGTCCCTCGATGTGAGCATAAACGGAATGAAAGTCAAAACCATTCCCGCCAGCAGCACGATTGGCCTGCTGATAAATGCTGTCGTGAATCAGGTTATCGCCCGTCGCCATCAGGCGCACTGTCGCTGCTGCCGGAGGCGTATCCGGTAGCGTGGATACGTCAGGCGATGGCAAAGAGGAATTTGGCATGTTTGGCGTAGAGGATCTTGCACCATCGGGCAGCGTTGTTGGTCGAAGAGCCAGCGAAATGGCCGCCGTCAGACCAACGACGACGCACAGCACCATAGCTGAGATCCAAAACCTTCTGAGACTATGCCGCCTGGATCGGTTTGACATCGCAGTTACCTCCGGTTCTCCCATGATAGAATATATCATGGATTGTGATCATTTTGATACTTTCTGCTCATGGTCTCCGTTACATCAGCGGTGCGAACAGGCGCAGCACAGCTCTCATGATGCGTGTAACCGCGCGCCCCCGCACGAGAGGGCTGTCCGGGGTAAGTTCAACGCAATGTTGAAGTGTCTCGAGAAAATCGTCGTGTAGCGCCGCCACAGCACTGGTCTTGTACATCCAGACTCCACACTCAAAGTGCAGATACAAGCTGCGATAGTCAAGATTGACCGTCCCCACCGTGCCCACTTCATCGTCTGCCACGAATGTTTTTGAATGAATGAATCCGGGCTCATATTCATAGATTTTTACGCCTCCGTTGAGCAGTTGACTGTAATAGGCACGCGTGGTCATGTGCACATACCACTTGTCGCCCTCTCCGGGCGTGATGATGCGCACATCTACACCGCTCTTGGCCGCAAGCGTCAGAGCCATCGCAAGCTCATTGTCAATAATGAGATAAGGCGTGCAGATATAGAGATAATTGCGGGCATGGTTGATAATGCCCATATAAACCATTTCTCCCACCAATTCCCGGTCGAGCGGACTGTCGGCGTAGGGCTGTACCAACCCGTTTTCATGCGCAATAATTTGCCGATGATCCGCGCGATAGTGCTCCATATCCTCAACCTGACCGGTCACACCCTCCCACAAGGAAAGGAACATGACCACAAGGCTCCACACTGCGTCGCCGCGCAATTCCACGGCACTGTCCTTCCAATATCCATGGGGTGAAATCACATTAATGTATTCGTCTGCGAGATTCACACCGCCCATAAAGCCAATGTCCCCGTCGATCACCAAGATCTTGCGGTGATCGCGGTTGTTCATAATCAGACTAATCATTGGGATAAGAGGGTTAAACTCAATGCACTTCATGCCTTTGGCGCGCAATGCGCACCTCCACTCCCTCCTTGACCTTGTCCTCAAGAATTGCAAGGATGGTGTTCCACATTACGCCCTCCTGCACGATGAAGTATTCCAGAAAAATATATCGTTTGGCCTCACGCAGTGCCTCACACATGGCCTCAAATTTTTTCTCTCCAGGAGAAAGATAGAGGGTATCGGTATTTTCAAAAACCGGGAATCCCACCCGGGCCAGATAATGGGCCTGTGGGCTGGCCGAAACGCTTTGCTCTCCAAGCTGTGCCAGCAGTTTAGGATCATCACACGGCAGATAATGGGCCATGCGTCCTCGAATCTTTTGATTGCGCATCAGGCTGCGACGCCGCAACCGCGTGCCACCGAACATCAAATAGAACAGTCCGCCGAAGAGTGGAAACAGCAATATGGGGATCACCCACGCCAGCTTGTAAGAGGGATTATCATCCTTATTGACAACATAAAGCACTGCAATAACGGATAGGAAGGCAAAGATCGCATACATCGCGGCAAAATAGTTTGACAACCGCAACACAAACAACAGCAATGTAAAGAGTTGAAGTGCAATAAGCATCCCCACAATCAGCATGCGCGAAAACACCAGCCGCTCTACCCTTTTCCAAAACTTGCCCAAGCAAATCAGCCTCCCCAATGTCGCATTATCAAGCAGTGCAATGCGATCTTATTTGTTTACTAGTATATCCCTATTTTGGGGCTTTCGCAACTGAAATGGCTTAATTTCGCGTCTTCTCGATGCTTTTTCTGCTCTCATGTCGGACTATCAGTCATATTCGCTGGCGTCCTGCACAAAAAGCACGTCGGAACCTCGGCGACAGTTGGGCATGGCCATGAAAAAGACTTGTTTCTGAATAATTATGAGAAAAGCCCTTTATTTCTGCTTGAAAAGCTGTATAATTATAAAATCACACTACAGAGAAATCGCAGGGGGTTTTATTCATGAAACAGTATAAAAAAGTCGTTCTCGCCTATTCCGGTGGGCTTGATACCTCGGTTATCATTCCGTGGCTTAAAGAAAATTACGGTTGCGAAGTGATCGCTGTCGCGGCAGATGTGGGTCAGGGTGCCGAGCTGGACGGACTCAACGAAAAGGCTCTTAAAACCGGCGCGTCCAAGCTTTATATTGAGAATCTGGTTGATGAGTTTGCCGACGATTTCATCGTGCCGACGCTCAAAGCCGGTGCCGTCTATGAGGGCCGTTACCTGTTAGGAACCTCCTTTGCCCGCCCGATCATCGCCAAACGCATTGTTGAAATTGCTAAGGCCGAAGGCGCCGACGCCATTGCCCACGGTTGCACTGGAAAAGGCAACGATCAGGTGCGGTTTGAGCTGACGATCAAAGCCTTTGCTCCTGATATGGATGTCATCGCGCCTTGGCGCACCTGGGAATTGAAAAGCCGCGAGGATGAAATCGCCTATGCAGAGGCGCACAATATCCCGCTGCCCATCACCCGCGCCACCAACTATTCCAAGGACAAGAACATGTGGCATCTCTCCCATGAGGGACTGGATCTGGAAGATCCGGCCAATGAGCCGGATTATGATCGGCTTCTTGAGCTTGGCGTTTCGCCAGAGAAAGCGCCCGACGTCCCCACCTATATCACGCTGGGCTTTGAGCAGGGTGTGCCTGTCTCGCTCGACGGCAAACGGATGAAGGCGTCCGATCTCATCATTGCTCTCAACAGTTTGGGAGGCAAAAACGGAATTGGAATCACTGATCTACTGGAAAACCGTCTGGTCGGAATGAAGAGCCGCGGTGTCTATGAGACGCCCGGTGGCACCATTCTCTACTTTGCACATGAACAGCTTGAGACGCTTTGCCTTGATAAAGAAACCCTGCACTACAAGCAGCAGATTGCTCTCAAGTTTGCCGACCTTGTCTATAATGGACAGTGGTTCACCACATTGCGTGAGGCTCTTTCCAGTTTTGTTGACAAGACGCAGGAGACTGTCACAGGTGAGGTGAGGCTCAAGCTCTACAAGGGCAACATAATCGGGGCCGGAACCAAGAGCTCCTACAGCCTCTATTCTGAGGAAATGGCCACCTTTGGTGAAAGCACCTATGATCACAACGACTCCAAGGGCTTTATCACGCTGTTCGGCCTACAAATCAGGACACAGGCACAGATGAAGCAAAAGAACGGTCTGCTGTAAGCGAATCAAAAGGCCAAAACAGGAGGGCATTTCCATGAATCTATGGTCAGGCCGCTTTGCCAAGGAGCTAGACAGCGGCGTCAACGACTTTAATTCTTCCATCGTCTTCGACCATGTGATGTTCCGTGAGGATATCGCCGGCTCGGTTGCCCACGCGACCATGCTAGGCAGCTGTGGCATCATTCCACAGGACGATGCCGACGCCATTGTTCTGGGTCTACGCGGAATTGAGCGTGACCTGATCGACGGCACGCTGGCCTTCGATTTCTCAGCGGAGGACATCCACATGTTTATCGAGCAGGTGTTGACGCAGCGCATCGGCGACGCAGGGAAGCGTCTTCATACCGCCCGCAGCCGCAACGATCAGGTAGCGCTTGACATCCGCATGTATCTCCGAGCTGTCAGCTCAGGTGCGAGAGCTGATCGAAACGCTGTCCACACTCGCGCAGGATCATCTAGAAACCATCATGCCGGGCTATACCCATCTGCAGGTGGCACAGCCCATCACACTGGCGCACCATCTGCTGGCCTATGCTTGGATGTTCGCGCGCGATCTGGGCCGTCTGACCGACTGCAGCAAACGAATGGACGAAATGCCGTTGGGCTCAGGCGCGCTGGCTTCGACCACCTACCCCATCGACCGTCGGCTGGTGGCGCAGTTGCTGGGCTTCTCGCGGATCACCGCCAACAGTCTCGACGGGGTTTCGGATCGGGATTTTTGTGTGGAACTGGCGTCGTGCGTGAGTCTGGCTATGACCCATCTTTCCCGATTTTCTGAGGAGATCATACTGTGGTGTTCGGCAGAATTTCAGTTTGTGGAGTTAGATGACGCCTTTTCTACCGGTTCCTCCATTATGCCGCAGAAAAAGAATCCCGACATCACCGAACTGATCCGGGGCAAAGCGGGGCGTGTCAACGGCAATCTGGTGACGCTGCTCACTATGCTCAAGGACATGCAGGAGGACAAAGAGGCCATTTTTGACAGTCTCGACACCCTGTCCCTCTGCCTGACCGCATTTATCCCTATGCTCAAGACCATGACGGTTAAGGCAGAAAACATGCGTCTTGCCGCCGCCCACGGATTCATCAATGCCACCGACTGCGCCGATTATCTCACAAAAAAAGGATTGCCCTTTCGCGATGCCTATCTGATTACCGGACGTCTGGTAAGACTGTGTATTGAAAAAGGTTGCACCCTTGAGACACTCCCCCTGCCGGATTATCAGGCGCTGTGTCCTACATTTGAGGATGATATTTACAACGCGATCGATCTTGCCGTCTGTGTTTCACAGCGCAATGTGGAAGGTGGGCCCGCTCCCGACGCCGTACTTGCACAGTTGGATCGTTTACGGCAGTTGCTCGCGCAATAGCGTTTCTTTGTGATGCACTTGAGATTTTCCCACTACAGGAAGGAGCAAGCAGCATGGCCTTCACCGTGTTTATTGATGGCAAGGAGGGCACCACTGGCCTTCAGATTTTCGACCGTTTTCGGAATCGCCTCGATCTTACGCTTCTGGAAATTGATGAGGAAAAGCGCAAGGATCCCGCTGCGCGAAAACAGCTCATTAATGAGGCAGATGTCACTTTTTTATGCCTGCCGGATGCGGCAGCCGTGGAGGCTGTCTCATTGGTGGAAAACGACCGTGTCACGATCATTGATGCCTCCACTGCGCACCGTACCTCCCCCGGATGGGTCTATGGATTTCCAGAGCTGGATGCCATGCAACGGGAACGCATCAGATCCTCTCACCGCATTGCCAATCCCGGCTGCTATGCCACCGGTTTCATCAGCCTCTGTTATCCTCTGGTCAAGCAAGGGGTCATGCCGGCCGACTATCCTGTTGTCTGCC
>JAVVPJ010000078.1:0-5900 GCA_036655815.1 Oscillospiraceae bacterium | reverse complement strand
TCATACCAATCTTCCATGCGGCGCAGAGGCATTGGTGCGCTGGATGCATCCTGCTAAGGGAATCCTTGCGCCCGTTGATTTTATTCCAGTCTTTGAGCGTAACGGCTTTATAACAAAGTTGGATTACTATGTGTGGGAGCAGACGTGTCAGTGGCTTCACAGCTGGATAGAGAAAGGGTACACACCCTTTCCACTCTCGGTGAATGTTTCCCGTGTCAACCTCTATAACCCCAATTTGGTAGAGATGCTTTTGGAGCTTGTGAACCGATACGAATTGGAACCCGCACTGCTGAATCTGGAACTGACGGAAAGTGCCTATACAGACAACCCCGCTACGATGAAAAAGGTGATGACACAGCTACAAAGCCACGGATTCATTGTCATGATGGATGACTTCGGTAGCGGCTATTCTTCTCTTTCGCTGTTGAAGGATATTATGATTGACGTGCTCAAGATTGATATGCGGTTTCTGTCTGTCTGCGAAGTCCCGGGGCGGGGAGAGAATATCATTGCGTCCGTCATTCGTATGGCGAAATGGATTGGGATCCCCGTGATTGCAGAGGGTGCCGAAACAGCCGAGCAGGTGGACTTTTTGCGGAGTGTGGGCTGCGACTATGTGCAGGGCTATTACTATGCTCGCCCTATGCCGATTGCAGAATATGAACAGCTTTGCAGCCTGTTACACCTTGACATGCAGCGGCTCACAAATCACAAGCATAATCATGATCGCTACGATGAACTGTTTTCTTTGAATCCGGAGATGAAATCGCTGTTTAGTAATGCACTGCAAGCGGCTGTAATTTACGAATTTTCAGATGACAAAGTTGAAGTGATTCGTGTCAATGAAGCCTATTATGCGTTGCTAGGGCACGACAATATGCTTATGAGTACACAAAATATATTAGGCTTCGTTGAGGTAGAGAGTCGAGAAACGCTACTCCAAGCATTCAGCACTTGCGCCAAACTGAAGACGGCGGTGGAGTGTGACTATCAGCGCCGCCGCACGGCCGGAACCTCGGTCTGGATTCACGCCAAGCTTCACTATGTCACAATGGTGGGGAATAAGCATATTTTCATCGGCGAGCTCACCGATATTACGATGCGCCATGAGTTGGATGCAGAGCTTCAAAAATATAAAATGGAATGGCTTTCAGACCGCCAAGAGCCCCACACCGTTTTAATTGTCGATGATGCAGAAATTAATCGTACTATTTTAAAGAAGATTTTGCAGGGAAAATTTGTTTTTCTGGAGGCGGGAAACGGCGAAGAAGCCATTAAAATACTTCATGAATATCCTCGTCAGATAGACCTCATTCTACTGGATGTCAGTATGCCTGTCATGGATGGTAATGACTTCTTGAAATACAAGAAAGACAAACCGGAGCTTTGTAATATCCCTGTTATCATGGCTACGGTTGACGATAGTGCTCAACAGCAAACCAATGCTTTTTTGCTGGGTGCGAGCGACTATATCGTCAAGCCGTTTATTCCTGCGGTGGTTACGCGCAGGGTGAGCAATGTATTGGAGTGCAATCACCGCTTTAAGGAGATGGTGCGGGAATATAACGCCATGTCTGCACAGATCAAAACAGACCTGATGACAGGGCTGATTAACCGTGTTAGTGCTGAAGAAATGATTTCACAGCGTCTGGAAAATGGAAATAATCACTGCATTATGATGATGCTAGATGTGGATAATTTCAAGCAGATTAACGATACCCGCGGACATGATTATGGGGATAAGGTGATCCGCGCAGTAGCAGAGAAATTGTGCTTGTGTTTCAGAAAGAACGATATCATCGCACGCATGGGCGGGGATGAATTTGCCATATTCATTGCAGATATCTCCAACTCCAAACCCATTGAAGAGAAAGCCCATCAGCTTTGTAAAAGCATGGCAGAGATCAAAATTGACGGTGAACCAGCAGCAATTAGCTGCTCGATGGGGATTGCGCTTTCCAGCCATACAGCCAATTCCTTTGCGGCACTTTATCAAAATTCGGACAAAGCTCTCTACAGCGCTAAGTGCCGCGGCAGAAATAGTGTTGCTGTTTATGGAGAGGAAACTGCATCCACCTCCATAAGCAAGTGGATGAACGATGCAGAGAGCGTCCTTGACGCCATCAAAGACAGTGTTTATGTTTGTGACAAGGATACATATGAGTTGATTTATGCCAATGACAGTCTCTGCAAATTGATGAGCATCCAGCGAATGGAATGCAAGGGTAAAAAATGCTATGAGGTTTTGATGCACAGAACCAGGCCCTGCAAATTCTGCTCAATGCCCAATATGGTAGGATCCCGCGTGTATACCCGCTTGTTTCGCATGCCAAATACAGAACGTGTGTTTTTATTGCGCGGGGAAAACATCAACCGCAATGGGAACAACATCCACTTGGAGGTTGCGGTAGATGTGACGGAAATAGAACACAAGAATTTGCGGTGGAGCGAGGTGGCAGGTTATGAACAAGAATAACTCGGAGTGCAAGGACACAAAAGCAGAGAATATGGCAATCACCGTTTTAAAAAAATGCGCGATTCAATACTGGACGTTTTACCCTGGGGAGGATAACGCCGTGCCGGGGTCCAACGTCATGGCAGACTTGAGCGGATTGGAAACGTGGGAGAATTTTCCACAATGTCTGATTGACATGGGCCTCATTCACAGAAGAAATGTCAAAGAATGGATGGCAATTCACGAGCAAATTCGTCATGGAGCGACAGAAATTTCTGGCGAAATACAGGTGGTCGAACAGGGCGTTCCCATCTGGAAAAAAATCCAGTATCACACCACTTTCGATGAGAGCGGCAAGCCGGTTAGTGCCATAGGCATTGCCGAAAACATCAGTGCCTATAAGAGCCTTGCGGACAACTATGCTCAGGCGGCAAAGCAGTGTGGGGTCACTATTTGGATGTTTGACCTTGCCAGCAAAACCATTTACGACTTTAACAATGCCTCCCACATCAAGTCTTTGGATGGCGTTCGAATCATTCCAAATGTGCCAGCGGTATTTGCTGCTCCAGACAGCGCTATGTGTCTGGAGGACGTACCGGACATGTGTGAAATGTTCGACAAGATTTATGCTGGAGAAAAAACAGCGACCAGCATTAGTCGTTGGAGAAACGACGACAGCGATGCCTTGTGGTGGTATGAGATTTCCTATACCGTCATATTTGATGATGAGGGAAAGCCAATCCGCGCCATTGGAACGGGACTTGATATCTCGGAGCGTGTCCGTCTGGAAGCACGCTATGAGGAGGAAATCAAGTGGCGAAACGTACATAACCAGGATGTCATCGGTTCTTTTAAAATGAATCTGACACGAAATACCTGTGGAGACGGGCAGGGCAACAATCCCGTCATTTTGGACTTTCAGGGAATTGGAACGGTTGACGGTTTTTTTGAGCGTGAATATTCCACTCACATCGATGCGCACGAATTGGAAGCATACAAAAAAGTTTTCAACCGTGATAACCTCCTCCAACGCTATCGCGAGGGCAAAACCAGCGCTACGCAGGAGGCCTATGTGCATTTTGAAAACAAGCAAATTCTGTGGCTTAAAATAGAGCTAGATATGTTTCAAAATCCACAAAACGGCGATGTGGAAGCTTATATCTATGCCACGGACATCGACCAGCAAAAGACGGCTCAGGCGCTTGTGAATGCCGTCGTAAATATGGATTATGACTATCTGGCACTCCTCAATATTGTGACCAGCGACTATATCATCTTCGCTGAGTCAGAGAGTCAGATGGTCTTTCCGTCATATCACACCGGAAATTATGAGGATGAGGTTACACAGTATGCACGGAAATATTTGGTGGAGGATGACATTGAGCAAAACATACACGATATGTCTTATGCAAATTTGTTTGAGCAGCTGGGAAAACAGCCTGTTTTCATCACCTATTGCCGTGTGAAGCAGCTGGACGGAACTATTCGCCGAAAGAAACTGCAATTTTCTTATCTGGATGCGAAAAGAACAAAAATCATTATAACGCGAACTGACGTCACTGTAATCTATGATGAAGAACAACGCAAGAATGCAGCACTAAAAGATGCGCTTTTGGCGGCGCAGCAGGCCAGCACCGCAAAGTCAGAGTTTCTTTCTCGCATGAGCCACGAAATCAGAACCCCCATGAATACCATTATCGGAATGTCCACCTTGGCGGCAAGCTGTGTGAATGATGCGTCGCAGGTCGCGGACTATCTCTCCAAGGTGGGAATTGCAGCGCGCTTTTTGCTCTCTCTCATCAATGATGTTTTGGATATGTCCAGAATTGAGAGCGGTAAGGTTCTTGTGCGCAATGAGCAAATTCCCTTTGAGGAATTTATCGAGGGCATCAACGGTATTTGCTATGCGCAGGCGCAGGCAAAAGGGGTGGAGTACGATGCCATCCTCACAAGTTATACGGAGGATACATATGTTGGCGACGCCATGAAGCTGCAACAGGTGTTGGTCAACGTCCTCTCCAACGCCATCAAGTTTACCTCCGTTGGTGGGAAGGTGCAGCTGATGATTCATCAGGAAAGAATCCATCAAGATGAAGCGGTTATGCGATTCACGGTGAACGATACCGGAATCGGCATTAGCGAGGCGTTTTTGCCCCGGCTGTTTGAGCCATTTGAGCAACAGCAGGGCGGCACTACCACACCTTATGCAGGAACAGGGCTGGGGCTTGCCATCTGTCGGAATCTCGTTGATTTGATGGACGGCAAGATCAGTGTCAACAGCATTGAGGGGGTCGGCAGTGAATTCGTGATAGAGATCAAGCTGGGCGTCTCGCAGGAAAGCAGACAATCTGCGAGAGTGAAGCCCACGGTGCCACTGAAACAGCTCAAGGCCCTCATTGTGGATGATGATATCCTTATCTGCCAGCACACGCAGAGAATTCTGTTGGACATGCATTTGCAAGCAGACTATGTCGCTTCTGGTGCAAAGGCTGTGGAAACAGTGCAAGAGAAATGTGACAAGCAGGAGTGCTATGATATTATTCTGGTGGATTGGAAAATGCCTGATATGGATGGCATTACGACTACACGGGAAATTCGCAAAATTGTTGGGCCCAAGGTTACAATTATCATCATGACTGCCTACGACTGGGCTGCGATTGAGCTGGAAGCCAAACAGGCGGGGGTCAATTTGCTCATTTCCAAGCCGGTGTTCAAGTCTTCCCTCAGTTCTGCCTTTGAAAAAGTATACAGCGAAAAATCGTTTCCAGCCGAACCCGAGCCCACGAAAGACTATAATTTTACCGGAAAGCGGGTGCTGCTGGTGGAGGATCACCTGCTTAACATTGAGGTGGCAAAAAAACTCTTGGCTGCCAAACATTTGGAGGTAGAGATCGCCGAGAACGGGCTACAGGCCATCGAAACTTTCGCCCAAAAGGATACGGGCTATTACAATGCCATCCTCATGGACATTCGCATGCCGGTGATGGATGGCCTTACCGCAGCCAAATCCATCCGCCAGATGCGCAAGGCAGACGCCAAAACAATCCCCATCATTGCGATGACCGCAAATGCCTTTGACGAGGATATTGAGAAGACGAAAGCGGCTGGCATGGATGCACACCTCGCCAAGCCCATTGAGCCACAGCGATTATATCAGACCATGCAGCGCTTCCTAGGAGGATCAGAGATATGAAAAAGCTATCTGAAATCCAAGAAGATCTCATCAATTTGGCGCTCCCCATTGGGCTGGTGATCGCGGAGGCGTCTCCCAAACTTCCCATCCTTTGCGTCAATGATTTTTTTGTCAAAATGCTGGGGTTTTCGGATGAGGATGAGCTATTTGCGGCATATGACGGCTCCGCATGGAAATTCGTTTCGCCCCCGGATATAGAACGACTGGCTCCCTATGCGTCCACACGCATAGGGACCTCAGAAGCCTATGAAA
>JAVVPJ010000077.1:0-5901 GCA_036655815.1 Oscillospiraceae bacterium | reverse complement strand
AGCCACATGGTTCCCATCTCTGGGCAGTGGGCACTTCAAAAAGGTTTCAAGCACAGGAAACGGATGAGATGAAAGCACGACTGCTGGGTGGCAATGAAGACGGGACGGGAATGGACCACGGCTGGGACATGGGGGCGATCACGACGTCCCGGCCGCTTTGACGCAAAGCAATTCCCTGTCATTTGTTTTGCGCGCTGCCTAAGGCTGAAAAGTCTTAGTGCTGTTTGGACAGCAGCCGTCTGAATTCCGGGACACTGATTGGGCGTGAAAAATAATAGCCCTGCATGATTTCGCAGCCTAATTGAAGCAGATAGTCGGCCTGTTCTTGCGTCTCAACACCTTCGGCAATCAAACCCAGGCCCATTTGTGTGGCCATTTCCACCACAGACTGCAACAGCACTTCACGCCGCCCCGTGCTATCCTGATTCATCAAAAACTGCATATCCAGTTTCAGAATGTCCACCGGAACATCACTCAAGGCATTCAGAGACGAATACCCGCTTCCAAAATCGTCCATTTCAATGACAAATCCCATGGCCTGTAGCCGTTTGATGGATGCGATCAGCTGTGCAGGGTTTTCAACATAGGCGCTCTCGGTAATTTCCAGATTGAGTTGGGACGGTAAAATCCCATGCTTTTGCACAATCTGTCCGATGATCTCGGAGAGATTGGAATGGTAGATGTCAAACCGTGAGATGTTCACGGAGAGAGGGACAATGCACTGTCCCTCGTCTGACCATTGCTTGAGGCAGGCACAGGTGCGATCCCACACATATTCATCCAGAATGGAAATGAAACCATTCCTTTCAAAGATTGGGATGAAGACATTGGGCGGCAAAACGCCCTTGATCGGGTGAATCCAACGAACCAGCGCTTCTGCCCCGGTAATCTGCCCTGTGGCGTGGCTGAACTGTGGTTGCAGATAGATGTCAAACTGACCACTCTGCAAGGCACTCTCCATTTCGCCGACGATTTCCTGTTCCTGTAGGATGGCATTGCGCATCTCATCGTTGTAATAGATATCCCTGCACCCATAGCGGCCCTTCAAGCTCTTGCGCGCAATGGCGGCGCGATCGAGCATGAGACTGGCAGGCACAGCCAGGTCATCAATCACATATCTCCCGGTGCTGCTGGTCAGCTCAATCGGCAAACGACATTCATGCAGCACCCGGTTGCGCGCTTGCGCGAACGCCTGCAAAAGCACGGGATCATAGGGCTGCAATGCAGCAAACATGTCTGCATGAATGCGGCAACAGATTCCACCAATTTTGTCCATGCCCTTCTGGAGCTGCTCAGAGAGGTGGCACAGCAGCCGGTCGCCTTCCTTATGACCGAGCATATCATTGACGACTTTGAAGTTGTCAATGTCCATGACTGCCATGCAATAGCTTCTGGGAGGTTTGTTCGCAATCAGGCGTTCTGCGTTTTCGAGGAAGGTGTGACGGTTGAGCAAGCCCGTCAGCAAATCGTGCTCCGAAAGATAGACACGCTGTTCGCTTTCCCACAGAAGCTTCTGTTCTTGTTCCTTGATCCGCGTGATGTCAGTGATCATCGCAAGGATGACAGGAAGAGAACTGCCTTCATAGGGGATGTGAATGGCCCGAAAACGCCTCCAACCCACGACGTTGTTCTCCTGATAGACGCGATAGCGCTGATCAATCAGCGCATCTGCCTCAATGCCTCGATGGATCGCTTCCAACAGGGACGGCCAATCCTCTTTGTGGACCATCCGTATGAGATTGTGCCCCTGTTCCCCAATCTCTTCGGGCGAACGGCTAAAGCTTTCATAGAAACCAGGACTCACATACAGCGTGCGCACATCGGCCTCGCGCCCCACTGCGAAGAGTATGACACCACCTTCCATATAGCGAAGCAGGGCATCAAGCTGAATGGCGGAGCTTTGCTGTGCTGCGCTGGTGGGAACCAGCATCCCCACTGCACGGCTGAGAACGCCATCCTTGCTGTAATACACCATGCTCAGACGGCAGCTCTCCCAGCTTCCATCGGTCTTGTTCAACCGGATGGTGAACGCAACCCGTGGGGAATGCGTTTTCTTACGGGAGGCAAGGCTGTCACAAAACAAGGTCTGATCATCTGGGTGAAGGGCTGTTGGGTCAACTCGATTGCAAAAAATGTCGGGGATCAATTGCTTGGATAGTTTATAATCGGAGAATCCTTCTCCCGCATAGGTATCACCTGTCTCAACATTCCATGAAAATAACACTGGATGCATGCTTCGCACCCTCACAAGATCATGTTCGGTTTCATCTTGCTGCTTGAGAAGAGGCTGATTTTGCTTGAAAAGCAGTTTCCCTTGTGGGCAGCGCTCATTTTCTCTCGTCCATGCCGCCTCATCGATGGGGGTGGTCACAAGGCTTTCACCCTCCGCTTCCATCCCGACATGATAAAATAAATATTGGCTGCGACCAAGCGCCTTGGCACGGTAGAGCGCAATGTCGGCTTTTCGATAAAGATCATCAAAGGTCAGCCCATCGCGTGGATACATGGCAATTCCAATGCTGCCGGATATGCTGACATCCTGACTCACTGGAATGCAGATCAGCTGGCAAATCAATTGCGCACGTTTTTCAATCAGATCATCATAGGGCATGCTCCGCAGACAAAGCATCAGTTCGTCGCCGCCCAACCGCCCCATCAGGTCGCCAGCGCGCAACAGCGTTTTGAGCGCATCAACCACCAAAAGCAGCACATGATCTCCAGCGGCGTGACCCAATGAATCATTGACCTGCTTGAAGTTGTCCAGGTCAATCATCACAACAGCGTGGTGCGCTGTCCCGTCCGAGGAAGCAAAAACCTTATTCATATGGTCAATCAGTGTGAAACGATTGAGCACATGGGTCAGGGGATCTTCTTGGGAACGCGCCAGCAGCGCAATGGTTTCGCGTTTTTCAACGTCAATGTCTCGAATGATGAGATAGGCCTTGATGTCCTGAGAATCGGGATACAGCACCAATTGTACCGACAGGCGCATCCAATGGACGCTGCCATCTCCCCGAAGCTCTCGGTAGTCCAGTGCATGCGTGCGCAGGTTTTTATGAAACGCTGAAATGAGATTTTTGCGGTTGAGAAGCGTGCGGTAGGCCAGACACTCTGCTTCATACACATGCTGATCCGCATAGGCGGTTGTGCGGGCGTCAAAGCTGGCACACGCAAGCCCTCGACTCAGCGTCACCAGCTCTCCACTCTCACTTTCGATCAAATCACGGGACAGATTGCACTCCAAAACAGCGGTCTTATCCGACGGCATGGAGGCAATTTCCTGCTTCCATTTTTCGTAAGCAATCGCTTGCTCACGCTGCTCAGTCGCGTCATAAAATGTAACGACTGCCTGAATCGGCTGCTGGCGGCTGTCAAACATCGTCGTGAAATCTCCGCGAAACCAGCTTGGTGCATTGCTGTCATTTTGCATTTGAAGCACCACCGAGCCACTCCTCTTTCCCTGACGCATCGACGCCAAAAAAGCAGAAAAATCGGCGTGGCTTTCCGGCGCAATGTTGCCCTGCGAAAAATCACTTTGGGAAACCTCACAAATGGATCGTGGCATTTTTAAGATGTTTGCGATCTCGTTGTCCAGCAGGAACACATCGGACAGGACATCATATCGCAGAACATATTTTCCGCTTTGCTGCGCTGCAATGCGATATTGCGCTTCGCTGATGCGAAGCTGTTCTCGTTCACGCAGCAACTTTGTGTGCGTGTGATCGGCCATCAGGATACAGACTAGAAATACTGTCAACATGCAGATCAAAACAATGCTCAACAGCCAAAACGCCGGACTGACTTGCGCACGGATGGACTCCGCGACAAGCTGGTCTGGCATACTGCTCAACATCAACCAGTCGTTGATGGGCAAGGGCTGCAATGCGAGGTATTGGCGTTTTCTGACCGACCATTCCGACGCTACCTTGTCGGCACCAAAGCTGGGCAGAGCCTCGCCCTGACGAAATCCGCTCAGAACATTGCCCCCACGAAAGCGTTCGAGGGGAGAAGCACTCCCCATCACACGCGCGCCTTTGGCATTGCAGAAGGAGAAGGTGGCGTGTCCCCCACAGGCCTCAGCGGTCAGCACCTCCTGAAAACGCTGTTTGCCAGATACGCCAACCAAGGTCCCCTGCACGGCGCCGTTCGCCCCAATGGAGCCTGACACAAAACACGGTTCGTATCCTATGTGATGATTGCGGCCCCGCTCCATGCTCTTCTCGCCTGCGATGCTCCGCTGAACGTTGAAGCGGCTTGTCAAAATTCGATCGCTGTGCTCCACCGTTTTCTCAATCGCCAGGTTGCGATGGGGCAGGATGCAAAGCAAAGCAACTCCTGCCAACAAAAACAGCAAAGTCACCACCACGATCGTTTTCTTCCAGCTCATATGGCAACTCTCCTTTTTCATAGCAGTGAGATCGATTGAATGCCCAACCAAGATCCTTCAACGTTGCGGCGGCAGACGCGATCTGTCCCGTGCGAAATTTTCCTCTCGCAGGACAAAAGAAGGGCAGGCACCACCATTCCTTCTTTGGCATGTGAAATCACACCAAAAGAAATAAAAACACCTACAATTCACGGCAGGTGTTGTCATCATCTCTCATCAACTTTAGCAAATCATATCAGAACAAAAAATGTCTTATCACATCAGTCTTGATTGGCAGGAACGAAGAAGCCGCATCCGCCCTCTGCATTGTTTATTTTATCAAAAAGCATGCGCGCTGTCCAGCTGGGTCCTCCTGAAAACGTGGTTGGTCCCTAACGCACATTGGCACAGCAAACCCACACTACGCCATGCAGTAATAAATTCCATGATAAATTCTATTTATTCTATTCTATTGTATATAATTTCTGGCAAAATGTCAAAGAAAATCTTTCAATGCCCTCGTAACTGTGACTGCATTGCATAGCAGGCCCAATGGCGTCAACCCTACCTGCAAGGGAGATGGGAGAATGCATCAGTTTTTTGAAGGCTTCTATTTCAAACAACAAACTGCCCTTGAAACCATTGCGGTCATCCCTGCCATTCATGCCGACCGGAATGGATGTCACACCGCCTCGATTCAGGTCATCACCGACACGGGCTCCGACATGGTGAAATATCCGGCAGATGCCTTTTGTGTTGACCGAAAGCATCTGAAGATCAGGGTGGGCCACAATCAATTTTCCCGCAAGGGAATGCGCCTGAACATTGAGAAGAAAGGTCTGTATGTGGCCGGAACCCTCTTGTTTGACACAATTTGCTCGCCTCGCTATGATATCATGGGTCCCTTTGCCTATGTTCCCTTCTTGGAATGTCGACACAGCGTCTTGAGCCTGCGCCATAACGTAAACGGAATTTTGCAGGTGAACGATCGAAAATTACGGTTTCAAGATGCAGTCGGCTACATCGAAGGGGATCGGGGACGCTCCTTCCCAAAACGATACCTGTGGACACAGTGCAACTTTGGCATGCACAATTCGCTCATGCTGTCCGTCGCGGAGATCCCCCTGATGGGCACTCAATTCATCGGAATCATTGGTGTCGTGCTGCTCAATGGCCAAGAATATCGCATTGCAACCTACTGCGGCGCAAAAATACAGTCAATGCAGGGGGGCTGCGTCCGTGTGAGGCAGGGAACATTGTCTCTGACCGCAACCCTTTTGACACGAAAGGAGCAATCCCTGCACGCACCCGTGTTGGGTGATATGACACGCATCATTCGAGAAAGCGTCGCTTGTCGTGTACAGTACCGTCTGGAACAAAACGGTCATGTCTTACTCGACGTCACCTGTGACCGTGCCGGATTTGAATATGAGTGGAAACGGGAAGATCTCCACCTTGCACACCCCTCTCTGATGCTGTAGAATCGCGAACCGCCCCCTGTTAAATCCAACAGGGGGCGGTTCGCGTCAGCTGGG
>JAVVPJ010000076.1:0-5979 GCA_036655815.1 Oscillospiraceae bacterium | reverse complement strand
CCTGACAGACCCAATGCCATCAGGTCATGCCCATTGACAGCTAGATCACGCAGCATCAAACAGGGACGGGAAGCCAGCACGTCATCAAGCAATTGTGCAGTTTCAGTGAGGCGGCGGTCATGGGCAGGGTGGGTGGCGCGCTGCAATGCCAGCAGCGCACGAAGCAATGATTCACTTCGCACCAGCAACAGTGACAGAAGCAGGGTGCGGTCAGGGGAAAATCGCGTTTCAGCAGCCGCCAACAGTGTGGTCACCCCGCGCTTTGTGGCGTTGTCACACCGAAGGCGTGAAAGAAGCGCATCGGCAAGGGCGACGCTGTGCGCGGGGCGTTGCGACGGGGCACATCGTCGCAAACGCCCACCATACCAAAACAATGCGGTAAGACGCAAAACCAAGTCGTTTGGAGCGTGTTCCACGGCTCGGGTAGCCAAAGCCCAGCACCATGTGGCTCGGCGGGCTTCTCCCGGCGAAGAGAAAGTGGAAAACATTTCGGGCAGTATGGATTGGAAAACCGGACGAAATTCACGTAGAATCCAAGCGGCATGCCGTCCACATAGTAATTGTTTTAGCTCTGAAAATACGCGTTCAACAGAGAGAAACCGAAGCCGTTCACAGTGGGCGCACAGACTTTGTGCTGTGCATGTCTCAATCGTAAATCCCAGCCGTGACGCAAAACGCAAAGCGCGCAGTATGCGCAGAGCATCCTCCTGAAATCGGCGGTCGGGATCGCCGACAGCGCGGATAATACCGGCCGCAAGATCGGCTTGCCCTGTGCACAGATCAATGATATCACCATTGGGCGCGAGTGCCATTGCATTGATGGTGAAGTCGCGTCGCACGAGGTCGTCAGACAGCAAACGGGAAAAATTTACGTCATCGGGGTGACGCCCGTCAGAATAGGTTCCATCGGTGCGAAAGGTTGTGATTTCGATGGGAACACAACCGGACAGCGCCGTGATGGTGCCGTGTCGTAGACCGGTGGGAATCACGCGAAAGTTTGACAAAGCGGACAGCACTTCCCTGGGAGTGGCGGCAGTGGTAATATCCCAATCAGAGGGGATCAGGCCCAGAAGTGCGTCACGCACGCAGCCGCCTACCGGAAACGCCGCAAAGCCCGCATGGGAAAGCGCCTCCAGAATGGCATTCACCTCAAGGGGAATGATCAAACGCATCCTTTCACCTTCCCTTGTGTTGTGCCGTTGCCTGTCGCTTGACAACGGTCGCGTTGCGTCTTATGATAGAAAAGAGTCAATGTAAAAAAAGCTCCCATTGCAAGAGAGGAGAGTTGAATTTCATGAGTGAATCGTGTAACCACGACTGTGCCAACTGTCAGGCCGATTGCGGCGAGCGTCAGAGCGAGAGCATGATTGCGTCTCTGCATGAGGCCAGTAATGTCAAAAAAGTGATCGCCGTTGTCAGTGGAAAGGGAGGCGTGGGGAAATCTCTGGTCACCTCGCTGATGGCTGTTTCCATGCAGCGAAAGGGCTATCATACAGCGATTCTGGATGCGGATATCACAGGCCCGTCGGTTCCCCGCGCGTTTGGCCTGAAGGATAAGGCTACAGGGGACGGAGAAACGCTGTTTCCCGTGCGCACAAAGACCGGAATTGAGGTCATGAGCATCAATCTGTTGCTGGAGAATGAGACTGACCCTGTAGTTTGGCGAGGACCGGTCATCGCGGGGGTGATTCGCCAGTTCTGGAGCGATGTGGTTTGGAAGGACATCGACTTCATGTTTATCGATCTCCCACCAGGAACGGGCGATGCCCCGTTGACGGTGTTTCAGTCGATTCCAGTAGACGGGATCATTGTCGTGGCTTCCCCGCAGGATTTGGTGAGCATGATTGTGAAAAAAGCAGTGAATATGGCCGGGATGATGAACATCCCGATTCTCGGAATGGTTGAAAATATGAGTTATCTCGTCTGTCCTGACTGTGGACGAAAGATCCATGTGTTTGGTGAGCCGACGTCACGGAGCCTTCCGGTGCTCGGTTGCATCCCCATTGATCCCAAGCTGGCCGCAGCATGTGATGCGGGACTGATTGAGCTGTTTGATGGAGACTGGCTCGAAGCGGTCGGAACCGCCATAGAGGCGTTGCCGATGCGTCAGGTGTAAGGCATACAATAAGGGGGACGCTGCAATTCGAACAAGTGTTCGTCTTGCAGCGTCTTTGTCGATTATCGCAGTAGCGCCCGAAAAAAGTCCGGGTTCTTGTCATCGGTGTAGAGATCAAGCTGGGAAGCGACACGAGAGAGATCCACGCGCGCTGTCGCACTTCCGTCGGCCGAGAGAGCTGCAACGCCATCTCCCGCACGGGCAGCAGCCCGAGGGACATAGATTACAGACGGCTCATGAAGGTTGAGCGACAGCTCCTGACCCCCAGACAGACCCGGAGACAGAACACACATACGGCTTTCTTGCGCGCGGCAGCGCCCAAGTGCGGCGGTGGCTCCGAAGGGAGAAGCGCCCGCTACCGCGAATGCGCACCCCATGGCCTGCGCGATTAAAAAGGGTTCACAGTGGGGAACATCATTTCCAGTGAACAGAGCAATGCGCCCCAGACGGGTTTCCGCCGGGGTTACCGCGTCCCCAGCTATGACACCGGCAGACTGCTCAAAGCGTGAGAGAAAAAGCTTGTTTTGCATGCCGACGACCTCCCCTGTCTCGGAAAAGAGGTACTGTCGATTGTAGAGTTGATGGTTCTCAAAGAGGTATACGCTGCCAGCAGCGATGCAAAGATGATGTGATTTGGCCAGCAGCGACATGGTGTTGTGAAAAATTTCTCCGACAAAGCCTTGGACAGCCTCACAGGCGAGACAAAAACGCTCGGCAGGGGTTTCTAGATCCCCAGTGGTGGAACGCTTCCAGTCATTCAAGACGGCCGAGAAGCCTGGCATCAGTGTGACAGGGAGCATGCCGGAGAGCTCCGGCAAGGCAACCAGATGCGCCCCAGCAGCGGCAGAAGCAGAAACCAGACGGTTCATGTCACCCACATAGTCGGCCAGATTGCGATAGATACGCGGGGCCAGACACACTGCCGCGAGCTTTACGCCAGCCGCACCGATATAAGGGGGCTGTCCGCCATCCTTGAGGTTTAGCAGCTCAATCTGTTCTCGCACTTTTTCGGGGCTGGCCAGATAGCCCATCATAAAGGCCGAGGCGCGCAGTCTGGCTCTATTCATCGCGGCATCCCTCCGTTTCTTCGCAAAGCAAGGCCCGATGATGCAACAAAAGACGGCGACCCTGCTCCATGGCGTTGAGGTCGGGGCAAAGACAGGCTGGCGTCAGACGTGCTGTAATCGGTAACATTTCCGAATAACCTGCGAGAGCCGTACCCTGTCCGTCGGCTATAATTCCGCCTGCACCGATGGCACCAGCCAAGGCTAGACCGTTGGAGCATGCGGCCGACAGTGCGCCGGTGCGTACGCGATCCTCAAAAAAATCGTAAGGCTGGATAAACTGGCTACACAACAGCAACTCGGCACCCGCCACAGCTGCTGCGCGCGACACCTGTGGCAGATTGACATCAATATCCACCAGAAGTGCGACGCGACCGAAAGGTGTGTCAAACGGCTCAATGGCATCAGCACGGTGAAAGCGCCCACGATAGTCAAGATTAAGATGGATTGCCTGTTGTGCGCCCAACGGTGTGCCATCTGGCGCGAGCATGCAGAGACAAAGATAGTCCTGCGCAATGAAGCGTTCAGGCAATACATAGACGCCATACCGTTTGGCATAATGCGCTGCGGTGGACAGCGCCTGACCGGAATCATATTCTGCAACATAGTTGCGCGAATCAGAAAAGATTGCAAGTTCGGTTTCCTCGGGAGGCGGGGCGGCCGGACTGACAATTGATACGGTGATGGGACGCATGCAATTCCTCCTACCAGACTGGGACTTTTGGATACATACGACTACGGCGCGGATTCTTCCAAAGGATTCACGAAGAGATTTGTCGGTTTTCAATTTCCAGAAAGCCCCTAGGATAATTTCATTATACCGCCGATTGCGTTGTCACGCAAGCAAAGGAGAATGGAAACCGGAAACGCCGGATAATTTTATCGGATTCGAGGTTGCGAACGCCTAGAGGAATCAGGTATAATGATAATCGAAATCAGAAGACGCAGATATGGAACGTGACCCACAGGAGGATGATAAGATGCTGGTTTCTCAGATCACGGAACTGCTGGATGCAAAAATTCATTGCGGAGAGGCCTACTTGGATCAGGTGGTTAGTTCGGGCTGCGGCTGCGATATGATGAGCGATGCGCTAGCTTTCATGAAGGATCAAGCGGTGCTGATGACTGGCTTGATCAATCCGCAGGTTATCCGCACAGCCGAAATGATGGATGCAGTCTGTGTGGTATTTGTGCGCGGAAAAGAACCGACACCGGCAATGATTGAGCTGGCGTCTCAGCATGCGCTGGTCGTGCTTTCTACTCACTATCGTCTATTCCAGGCCTGTGGAATTCTGTACGGTGCAGGACTTGACGGGGGTGGCAAGATCTAATGGATCCGATCAGGTTGCACTATGTGGTATCATGTGATGACTTCTCAAGGGCAGGAGAGGCGTCCAGCCACATGAAACAGACATTAAAATCACTGGGATTTGCCCCTGACGTTGTGCGTCGCACTGCGATTGCGATGTATGAGGGAGAGATCAACATGGTGATTCATGCCAAGGGAGGGGAAATCACTGTGGATGTGTTGCCCACGCGGATTGTCATTCGCTTGGCAGATGTGGGGCCAGGGATTCCCGATGTGGATCTTGCGATGACAGAAGGATACTCGACCGCCACCGACTCGGTGCGTAATTTGGGATTTGGGGCCGGAATGGGCCTTCCCAACATGAAAAAGTACACAGATGAGCTCGAGGTGCATAGCACAATAGGGATTGGAACCACCGTGATTATGCAGATCAACGTAGCATAAATAAATGAGACGTCGGATCAAGAGCAAGGAGGTCGTCGCCATGGAGGAAAAATATTTCCATTCGGTAACATTGGATAAGGACAGATGCAAAGGCTGCACCAACTGCGTAAAACGCTGCCCTACCGAGGCAATTCGTGTACGCGATGGCAAAGCCATTATCATCAAAGAACGGTGTATTGATTGTGGAGAATGCATTCGTGTCTGCCCTCAGCATGCGAAAAAGGCGGTTGTGGATCCCCTAGAGGAGGTACTCAAGCGTTTTCAATATACCATTGCGCTTCCGGCCCCCACGCTCTATGGGCAATTTAAGAATTTGGATGACATCAATGCACTGCTGACGGCGTTGCTGAACATTGGCTTTGACGATGTATTTGAAGTGGCGGTGGGCGCCGAGGCGGTGAGCGCGGCCACACGTCGTAAGATTCAGCAGGGGAACATACCACGTCCGGTCATCAGCACCGCATGCCCGGCGGTACTGCGGCTCATCCGAGTGCGCTTTCCGGAGCTGATTCACAATGCGGTGGGACTGCGTTCCCCAATGGAATTTTCGGCCCGGTGGGCCAAAAAGCGAGCGATGGAAATGACAGGATTGCCAGCCGAAGACATTGGTTGTGTTTTCATTTCTCCCTGTCCTGCTAAAGCAACCAGCATGAAGGTTCCGTTGGGAACCAGCGTCAGCTGTGTCAATGCGGTGGTTTCCATCGCCGAGGTGTATCCCCACCTGCTCAACGCCATGAAAGATCTGGACAGTATAAAGCCGTTGGCTTGCGCCGGCGCGCTGGGGCTTGGCTGGGCCACGGCGGGTGGAGAGTGCATCGGCATCAAACGTCCCAATTATCTCGCTGCGGACGGCATTGAAAATGTCATCCGTGTGCTTGAAGCACTTGAAGACGAGAGAATCACCGATGTGGATTTTGTGGAACTCAACGCCTGTGTGGGTGGCTGTGTGGGTGGCGTTTTGACCATTGAAAGCCCCTTCATCTCTCGCACGCGGATCAAGCGGCTGATGGAGAGTCGGGGAGGTGCCGTGGCACCCATTGAGGGTA
>JAVVPJ010000075.1:0-5990 GCA_036655815.1 Oscillospiraceae bacterium | reverse complement strand
ATCGCCTGCAAATAGGGTTCTTCTGATCACCGCGAAAAAACAGGCCGGATGCCAAACGCAAATTTGCGCTTGGCATTCGGCCTGTACGGTGGAAATTCAGCGGCCATGCCACTGGCATTGCGTGAGATCGACCCGCCCGTCGGGCAGAAAGCTCACCGCCTCCTGCTCAAGCAGACCGTGTTGGATCTCCGGCCCCCCAAAAGCGAAAGCAGGTGCGCAGCGTCCCACCCTGTTGACCACGCGATGGCAGGGGATGATGCCCGGCTGCGGGTTGACATGCAATGCCCGGCCCACCGCGCGAGAGGCACGGGGGCTGCCTGCCATCATGGCGATCTGCCCATACGTGGCGACCTGTCCGCACGGAATGCGGCAAACCGCTTCGTAGACGCGTTGGAAAAAGCCATTGGACTGTTTTTGCGTCATTGTTGGCTTCCTTCATCGTTGTGGGGCGCTGCATCGGGCACTTCATAGGGGGACGCGGGGTCGAGAGGCTCGGATGACGGCGGCGTCTCTGTGCTTGGCACATCAACGCATGGCGTCTCGACAGGGACGGCGGCTTTGGCCTCTTGCTTGGTCCGCCGATAGGCAGAAAAGCGGCCCGTCAGCCATGCCAGCACACCGCAGAGCACCGCAAGGAAAAGCGCCGTGAGTCCCGCCAGATTGAGATCGAGCGGACCGAGCAGATGATAGCCGGTATTGCCCGGGTCACGGTCGACACCGAGCACGGCAATGACCGTTCCCCCTGTGCCATAGAGCGGGAGCCATGTGCAGGAAACCTGTTCCAGGTCGCGTAGCGTGACCAATTCTGTTGTGTAGCGTGAGGTGGCTTTTCCTGTATAAATGGCGTCGAGGGCGGCTCTGGCCGGCTTGTAGAGATCGAGCGGGTAGGCGGTGGCCGGCCCATAATAATCGGTGCCCGCCTTGGCATTGTCTCGATAGGCTGCATCCACAAGATATTGATACTGGTTCACGCCGGTGCGCACAAGGAGATAAAGGTTGCGATATTCACACTTGGTGCGCACCTGCGCCAGCAGTCCCGCCACCTCTTTATAGGCCGGAACGAGCTTCTGCTCGACGGACAACGCCGTCAGCGCGTCCCCCGCATAGTAGGAGAGCGCCGTCGTAAAGGCGCGCAGCTCCGTGACGGTTTGCTCCCCAACGAGGGTCAGAGCATCCTTGCGGCGCACGCCGGGCAGCAGCAGACAGACCAGCGCAAACGTCAAAGCACATGCGGTGAAAATCCACAGAATGCGGGCCAGTCCCCATCGGCGCGGATGGAGCGTTTCTGTCATAAAAATTCACGTCCCTCCATTTTGAATAGCACAAGTATAGCATAAAACGACGGTGTTTTCGAGATGAAATCAAAAATCCGTGTTGCACAAACCAGCACGGCGTGATACAATTTATAGTATTCGCAAATAAAAACAATACAACATATGGGGTGAAGCGTTGAAAATTCACGAAAACGGTCTGGAAGTTTTGAAAAGGCGCTATCTGACGCGCGATGAGAACGGCTGCATCATCGAAACGGTGGAACAACTCTTTGAGCGGGTTGCAGCAGCCATTGCGGCGGCAGATGCCAAGTTTGATCCTGCCGCCGATCTCGCCAAAACCACCGCGCGCTTTTTTGAGATGATGACGTCGCTCGACTTTTTGCCAAACTCGCCGACACTGATGAACGCGGGCAAGGAGCTGGGTCAGCTTTCGGCCTGCTTCGTTCTGCCGATTGAGGACAGCATGGAGGAGATCTTTGAGTCCATCAAGCAGGCGGCACTCATCCACAAGTCGGGCGGTGGCACCGGGTTTTCGTTCTCACGGCTGCGGGCCGCCGGTTCGCAGGTGCGCACGACAGGGGGCGTAGCATCCGGCCCTGTCAGCTTTATGCGGGTGTTTAACATGGCAACCGAGGCGGTCAAGCAGGGCGGCACGCGCCGGGGCGCCAACATGGGCCTCTTGCGGGTCGATCACCCCGACATTCTCACTTTTATCGACTGCAAGAAGGACAACGCCGACATCACCAACTTCAACATTTCCGTGGGATTGACTGAGGCGTTTATGCAGGCGGCCGAGAAGGGGGAAAGCTATCCGCTGTTCGATCCCAAGACCCACCATGAAGTCAACCGCCTCGATGCGCGGATGGTTTTTGACCGCATTGTCGATGGTGCGTGGCGCAATGGTGAGCCGGGCATCATCTTCCTTGATCGACTCAACCGCGACAATGTTGTCCCTTCGCAGGGCGAGATTGAGAGCACAAACCCCTGTGGGGAACAGCCTTTGCTGCCGTATGAGTCCTGCAATCTGGGCTCCATCAATCTTTTCAATATGCTCAAGGCAGAGGGGGACCGCTGGGTGGTGGATTATGACCACCTGCACGACACGGTGTTTGACGCCGTGCATTTTCTTGACAATGTGATTGAAGTCAATAAATATCCGCTTGAGCAGATTGCATTCACAACGCTCCAGACACGCAAGATCGGTCTTGGCGTAATGGGCTGGGCAGACATGCTGCTTCGTTTGGGGCTGTCCTATGACTCCGACGAAGCCGTTGCGCTGGCCGGGCGAGTGATGAGCTTTGTGAATGACACCTCCCACGCAGCCTCGACCGCGCTGGCCCAGGAGAGAGGGGCATTTCCGCTTTTTTCGCAGAGCGTTCTTGCGGGAGGGCTGCCCCGTCGCAATGCCACCACCACCACCATTGCCCCAACCGGAACCCTTTCCATTCTCGCGGGCTGCTCCTCGGGCGTCGAGCCCGTGTTTGCCTATGCTTACATCCGCAATGTGATGGATCAGACATCTCTGGTCGAGATCAGCCCCATTCTGCGTGAAGAGCTTGCAGCGCGCGGGTTGCTCACCGATGCGCTGATGGAAAACATTGCGCGGGAAGGCACCCTGGCGCATATGGATGAGCTTCCCGCTGACCTGCGCCGGGTGTTCGTCTCAGCCCACGACATCTCACCCGAATATCACATTCGGATGCAAGCGGCTTTTCAGCAGCACACCGACAACGCCGTCTCCAAGACGGTCAACTTCTCCCACAGTGCCACAGAAGAAGAGGTCAAGCACGTGTTTGAGCTGGCCTGGAAACAGGGCTGCAAGGGTGTCACCATCTACCGCGACGGCAGTCGCGACAATCAGGTGCTCAACATTGGTCCCGCCAAGGAATCGGAGCATGTGTCCGACGCCGCCCCCCACAAGAATCTCTATCCGCGCCCCCGTCCCGAGGTGGTGCGCGGCATCACAGAAAAGGTTCGCATCGGATGCGGCAACCTGTATGTCACCGTCAATTACGATGACGAGGGAATCTGCGAGGTCTTCACCTCGACCGGCAAGGCGGGGGGGTGTCCCTCCCAGTCGGAGGCAACGGCGCGTCTCGCATCGGTGGCACTGCGCTCGGGCGTGGCACTCGACGAAATTCTGACCCAGTTGCGCGGCATCCGCTGTCCTTCCACGATCCGCCAGACGGGCCTCAAGTGCAGCTCCTGCCCCGACGCCATCGCGCGGGTGGTGGCGCGGGTGGCAGACATGATTGCGCAGGAGGGCAATCCCCCCTGTCCGGAGCTTTCTGTTTCGCCGAACAAGCGGGTGGGCGGCACATGCCCCGAATGCGGAGCGGCCCTCGAGCGGGAGGGCGGCTGTGTCGCCTGCCGTTCCTGCGGCTACTCAAAATGTAACTAGAACGCATGAGATTGTAACCAAATTGTCATCATGCGGGTCTAAAATCGTAAATAAATTACAAAATGAAGAAAAGGGGGTTGCATTTGCGGGAGTCCTTGTGATATAATACAGCCAAGAGTTGGGAACGGAGAGCCCCAGCCCAAGCGTTGAGGAGGAATTTATCTTATGAAAAAGCTTTTTTCACTGGTTCTGGCGATGGCTTTGGCCCTCAGCCTGGCATCTGTTGCGTTCGCAGCAGATGGAGTCAAAATCTATCTAGAAGATAACTCAGATGACATGCTCAGTACGGACGCCTACACCTATGACGACGACAACGATGCCATGGAAGTGGCCACTACCGTGACCCCTGGAGACACTGTTTATTACGCGCTGATCGGCACTGAAGTCGGCGGCAAGACTAACGGATATGTCTACGAATATGATGCTGTCAAGGGCCTCAAGATCAAGTCCAATTGGGACATGAATGGTGGCCTTGTCAACAAGATTTCTGTTGTGAAGAAAAAACTTGGTGCCACCCTTGCCGGCAGTTTGACCGGACAGCAGACCTATGCCTACTTCATTGCTGTGGAGCTGAAGCCCAGCACCTCCACCGTCAAGCAGGCTGTTTCAGGTGACATCAAGCTGTCCATGAGCTCTGTCAAGCTGGCCGATGGAACGAAGTCCACGAAGCTGGATGCTGACAACAACTGCTATACGCTTTCCTTCGATGTTGTGTACAACGTCGCGGAGAGCGCCTCGTCTGAGGACAAGACCAACGACGTCATCAACAAGTACACCAAGGTGTTCAGCTTTGGCGATGGCAAGACCTTTGCCGCCGAAACCGAGTGCGAGATCACCATCGTGAATGATGAAACCGCCACCTTCACCGTTGACACGCAGGGTCAGGGCAAATTGCTGCTGGCTGCCACCACCAAGTTTGATGCTGACATCGCGGCCAAGTATCCCGATGCCAACCTCGACTTCCTCAAGATGAATGGTGCTTCCTTCAACAAGACCGGCGAGCTGCGCATCTTTGCCGACAAGGGCAGCAAGCTGTATCAGATCAAGGCTGACGGAACTCTGGTCAAGGTCAAAGCTGATTATGATGATGTTGACGATGCATTTGTGATCAAGACCCGTACGTTGGGTAGCTATGTGATTTCAGACGTTGAACTGAAAGTCGCCGATGACTCCAAGCCCACTGTGGATGCCCCTGTGGTTGTCGTGCCGACCGTTCCCTCCAACCCCAGCACCGGTGCTGCTGCCTAAGCGTTAGCAGATAGTCCGGCACTACAACCGTTCATGATTGGTCGACGCCAAAAGCGTTGGAGAGCCCTTTTGGCGTCGGTAACATGAAGTTTATATGCAATAAGGAGGAAAATTCCCATGAAGAAAGTATTTTCTTTGGTTTTGGCGATGGCCTTGGCATTGTCCTTGGCTTCCGTCTCGTTTGCTACCTATGGTGTGGACGAGAATTACATGAAGGAGTCCGACGGCATTGTCAATGATATTGAGGATGGTGAGACGGTAAACCCCCCGACGGTTCCTTACGGCAAGACGGTGTACATGGCGCTAGTCGCTGACGGCCGCGGGTCTAGTGGGTCTACTGGAGCAGTCACCTCTTATGATGAGGTCAAGGGCCTCAAGCCCAAGGTGACCTGGAGCCAGAACGCCGATCTCGTCGCTGAGACCGGAATCGTGAAGAAGGCCATGAAGAATCAGGGCAACCTCTATTTCTTCTATGTCAAGTTCGTTGCCAAGGACACTCTGGCCAAGGCCGATGTCTCAGGCAAGGTTGTGTTTGACAAGACCATCAAGGTCGATGGACAGTCCATCGTTTGGGACGATGTCATGGACCTGTTCTTCACAGTTGGCTATGATCTTCAGACGGTAGATGACTATCAGCTGTCCAGCAGCGATAAGATCTTTAAGTTCGCTGAGGATGACAAGAACAAGACTAAGTTTGCATTCGACGAAGAGGCTGAGTTTGAGCTTTATGGCGGCGCTGGCAGATTTGTTGTCGACACCACCGGCCAAAGCGACATTCTGCTGTCCAACACCGTGAGCTGGGAGAAGCGTTCTGCCATCGAGGCTCTGTACCCCGATGCCAACTTCTACTACCTGAACGGCAATGGCAAGTCCTTCAACAAGATCGGTACCCTTTACATCAACGCCAAAGAGGGCGACGTCCTGTATCAGATCGTCGGCGACAAGCTTGTCAAGAGCAAGGCCGAGTATGATAGTGTTGAGGAAGCCTTTGTTGTGAAGACCCGCACCTTGGGATCCTACGTGATCGCTTCCAAGGAGCTGGACCTGAACGCTATGGTTGTGACTCC
>JAVVPJ010000074.1:0-6020 GCA_036655815.1 Oscillospiraceae bacterium | reverse complement strand
GCTCCCCGCTACCATGATCTGTACGAGGCTGAGCACCGCTGCACTACAAGCCATTGCCGACGATAGCCCCAGATAGGAGATGTGGCAGGCAAAGCCCATCGCGCATAAAATCGACAGCCAGTCGCCCAGGTTGAAAGCAACTCCTAGCCCGGGGGACCAAGAGAGCACCGACATGCCAACGAAGCACAGCATCGTCAAAAGCCCGAGGCGCAGCTGAGGTCGCTGCCGGAACACGCCCCAACTAATCAACGGAACCATGATCACATTGGTTGTGGTCAAAAAGGCGTTGTTGGCTGGCGTGGTATATTTGATGCCATAGGTCTGTGCCACAAAAGCGACAAACAGAATGACGCCTGCCACCGCACCAAAGCGCAAATCCTCTGAGGAGGCTGAGGGCAGCTCCTTGCGAAACAACACCATCATGATAACGCCCGGAATCAAAAAGCGCAGTGTCAGCAGCATAGAGAGCGGCATGCCAGAAAGAACCGCGAGGTTGGTGATGGCAAAGCCGCTGCCCCAGATAAACGTGGTCAAAATCAGCAGAGCATCAGGTAAGAGTGTGGTGCGTTGCTTCAAAAGGATGCCTCTTTTCTGTGGAAATCGCGGAATTCTTATGGTCTCTTGTAGGATGCGCACAACGCCTCAAGCAGTTCGGCGGTACCTTCTACCACCGCGCTGCACCGCCGTTCCGGCGTTGCGTAACGGGGCTTAAGATCCGCACAGCGCATCGCGCCAAAGCGTGCAGAAAAGGCTGCAATCATTGCATCAGCCGCCGCTTTTGCCTCGGGGTTGGCATGCAGATTGTCACACTGAGTCAGCATGCCCAGCACGCCCAGCGCACCGCACAGCGCACCACAGCTCTCACCACAGCAAAGCCCACCACCGAAAGGCCCAAAAGCATTGCGCACCTCGGGTGGAACCGATAGTCCTAACGCCTCGCATCCCCCCAGAAGAACGGATTGTGCGCAGTTAAGCTCATTGTACCAAGTGTTTGTGAAATCCATCATTGTATTTGCCATACTTGCTCCTTTCCTGCCGCAATATGCGGCACCTGTGACAGATGTTGAATCGTATAAGTGGGTATGTTATGCCCTGTGAGCGCAAGTCCCCTGGGATTAAACCAGCAGGTATCCAGCCCGGCAGTCGCGCCCCCGGCGATGTCTGCCGTCAACGAGTCTCCGACGAGAACCACCCTTGATGCCGCAGGGTCGCCGCACATATGCAACGCTTGCCTGAAAAAGCGAATATCTGGCTTATCAAATCCGATTTCCTCTGAAATGACAATGGCATCGAACAAACCATATAATCCGCTTTTAGCGAGACGGCGACGTTGTGAAACAGCCACCCCGTTGGTCACAACAGCCAAAAGGCAGTGCCCATGCAGTGTCTGAAGTGTTTCTCGCGCACCATCAATCAGGGCGGCGCCCTCAGCCAGATTTTCCAGATAGGCATGCTGAAACGCCGCTGGATCAAAGGAAAGCTTCATTTCTGTCAGGATTCGTGCAAATCGCTCAAATGTCAGACGTTCACGGGTGATTTCCCCGCGCTCCAGTTGCTTCCACAATGCGACATTGATGGCGTCATAGCTTCTAAGATCTTTCTGTGTAGAACAATGCCCAAATTGCGCAAAGGTCATATGGAACGCCGATTGCTGTGCCTGATCAAAGTCGAGCAGCGTACCATCGACGTCAAAAAGGACATGGGTATAATGCATGAAGCATCCTCCTGTCAAGCGTTTATTATAGCGCGTCCCCGTCAATTTGTCAAAGTAACACCTTTTGTCTGGCAAGTGGTCGATTGAGGCGTTGGAAACTTCTCTATCGGATGTTTTCATGCAAAATTTCAGCCGTTTCGGCGCACTATAAAAAAGAGTTTTCCGTTTAAAAGAATGCCCTATAGCTTACCCAGCCCAAACATCCCAGCCACAGGCAGGTGGTCAGAGGGGCAATCACACGAAAACTGGTGTGGCGGGTCTTGTGATGGAATACACGCATGCCCAGCCATAGCCCCGCACCACCACCCATCAGGGCCAGTGTAAAAAAGCGTCGTTCCGGTACGCGGCGATCCCCGCGTCGTTTGGAGGCGCGTTTGTCAAAGCCACAGAGTACAAAGCAGATCAGAGAGCATATGAGACAGAGGGCCAGCAGCACGGCGAAAAAAAATTGCATTGATACAAATCCCCTTTTCAAAATTAAATTATTATTGAGCCGATTTCAAGTGTGTCATAACCTCAGCGGATTTTAAAGCAGTGATTTCTCCGTATTTTTCCGTAGGGGAACGCTCATCATCAAACTGTCTTTCATCTGCTGATTGATCATGAATAAGCAGGTGGTGATCCTTTTCTTTTTCATGCAGTATGCCGCGCGAATGTGCTTGACAGGAGGTTCGATTTTTTATAAACTAAGGTAGTTCCGTCACTCTGATCATGACAAACAAGTAAAACAGAAAACGAGGTATATGATATGAAGTTGAAAATGACCGCCACAGCAACACGTCTTTTGGCGTTGGTGCTTGCTCTGAGCATGTTGGCCACCACCATAGGCTGCGGGAAAAGGGATGTTTCTTCATCCACTGACTCCTCAGATACTGAGGCGTCGTCCCTCACCAATAGCTCCCTGCCAGAGGATACAGACACCGCCAACCGCGTCTTCCTGATTGAGGAGATTGACCGCGCTATTGAGCGCAACAACGACACCAAGGGCTGGATTTATATTCCGAACACTAAAATCAACCAAGCAGTACTCCAACGCACCAGCGCAGACAAGACGCACAAGGAGAACAACGAGTATTATCTCAGGATGGATGAAGATAAAAAATATGACATCTTCGGTTGCTACTGGGCGGATCCTGACAGCCGCATGGGAAGTCGGGATGCGCTCAGCCGCAACACCATTATTTATGGCCATTCCGACTATAAGGACACTGGAGAGGGAAAGCGTTTTTCCGAATTGTTCAAATATAACAACATCGATTTTCTCAAGAACAATCCTTATGTCTACTTCTCTACCCCTGAGGATGACATGGTCTGGCAGATCTTCTCTGTCTTCTATACTAAGACAACCTTTAACTATATTCAAGCCAACCCCTCGGAGCAGGGATTTCAGGCCCTTGTCAAGGAAGCACTGGCGAAGAGCGAGTATCTCATCGACACTACTGTCGGGCCGGATGACAAGATTTTGACGCTGTCTACCTGCACTGGACTCTTTAAACCAGGCGATCATGATAACTATCGTTATGTTGTGATGGCCAAGCTGATGCCTACGAGCGAGGTCCCGGCGCAAGGCCCAGCAGTCACCAAAAATTCCAGCCCTGTGAGGGACTAAACGAGATAGCTTTCCGGGACTGTTGTCAAGTTCCGTATTGTGTTTGACCGCCGTGCAGGAAATCTGTACGGCGGTCTTTCGCATTCATGTCTGCGAAACAACCCATGGGTGTGAGTATCCCTATGTATAACAGCTGGCATTAAAACCGCACTGCCGTTATTATATCACAAAGCGGCTCGCATTTCATCGTTATGAAGCATAAGCAGTCGCATCGCTGTCAGCACCTCATCCTCTAAAAGCCGCAATCGTCCAAAAAAAAGATCTGTTGCAAAATAGGCTCAAAAAAGCGACAAGGTTAGGCGCCCAAAAGGGTTTTCTAACCTTGTTGTTTGCTTTAAAACAAATTTGTGAGTCCACATTTTAAAGTGCAAGACCAGTTTAAGACATATGAGCAGAATCATCACTGATACTTGCGCGAAACAACGAAATATTATTATGACCAGTGAACACACCCGTCCGGCTGACAAGCACCCAGCTTGAGGAACTAAACGACAGGAAACTGGTTGCGGTTCACAGTGATTTCATCATCGGAATGGACGCGTTTCCCGACCGGACAGACTTTGAGACGTTCATTTCCTTTCTTTGTACCATGCAAAAGCGGCATGGCACAAAATACAAAGTAGTGACAGCGGACGCCGGTTCTGAAAGTCTGGATCATGACCTGTAACTGGAGCAAAATGGCCAGATTCGTTTTATAAAGCCTGCCAATTATGCGCAAAAGGAGAGCAAGAAGCAATTCAAATATGCGAAAACATCAGCTTTTTCCCACAGCTTCCACCAAAGTGTTTCGTTTCAACCTTCAAAAAGAGAGCGTCACAGATTTTCATTCTGCAACGCTCTCTTCTTGCCTGCAAGGCAACTATTTTGCAAGTTTTTGATAGAGCGCAACATAAGCGCTGGCCGCGCAGCCCCATCCAAAGTCCTGATCCAGAGCTTTTTTGACCAGTGCTTCCCATATGACAGGTTTTTGGTAGTCCTCAATCGCACGCTGTACGCCCCACAGCATGTCATGGGCGTTGTAGGTGGCAAACGTATAACCCGTGCCGCCGTCCCCCACATCGGTGACTGTGTCCTTAAGACCACCGGTCCTGCGCACGATGGGCAGTGTGCCATAGCGCAACGCGATCATCTGTGCCAATCCGCAAGGTTCGGTAGCGGACGGCATCAGGAACATATCGCTGCCCGCGTAGATCTTGTGGGACAGCTCGGCATCAAATCCGATCCTCACACCGACGCGACCGGGGTAACGCCCCTGCATCTCGTTGAAGAACTGCTCATAGTCCCAGTCTCCCGAGGCCAGCAGCACGAACGATACCGGCAGACTCATCAGATCATCAAAGATGTATTTGACGAGATCCAGCCCCTTCTGGTAGGTCAGGCGGGTGACCATGGCGATAATTGGATTCTGATTCTGTTCAATGCCCATGGTCTTTTGCAGCTCGCGCTTACAAATTTTCTTTCCAGCCAAATCCAGCGATGAGTAGGCGGCATAGATCATGGGGTCGCTGGCAGGATTATAGAGCTTTTGATCAATTCCGTTGGTGATTCCAGACAACTTATAGCGATTCTGACGCAGCAGACGATCCATCCCATAGGAGAACCATGGATCCATCAACTCCACGGCATAAGTAGGCGAAACAGTCGTCACAAGATCGGCCTGCTCAATGGCGCCCTTCATCAGATTACAGCAGCCGTCATATTCAACTGCACCCTGGAGACACGGCGCAATGCCTAGCACATCCTCCACCAGTTCCAGTCCGTATTTCCCCTGAAACTGGACATTGTGGATGGTAAAAACCGTTTTGATGTCCTTATAGGCCGCCTGTTCGCGATAGAACAGATTGAGATAGGTGGGAATCAGTGCTGTCTGCCAGTCGTTGCAGTGAATCACATCAGGCAGGAATCCAATCGGTTCGAGCATATCAAGCACGGCTTTGGAAAAGAACGCGAAGCGTTCACCGTCGTCATATTCTCCATAGAGCCGGCCCCGGCGGAAGTAATAGGGATTATCCAAAAAGTAGTAAATCACGCCGCCTTCCGTAAAACGGTACACCGTACAAATCTGGCGTCTCCATGAGAGCTGCACAGAAAATTCGGCGACAAACTCCATTTTCTCTCGGTAGGTTTCTGCAATGATGTCATACAGTGGCATGACAACACGGCAGGTCTGCTGACGGTGACGCAACGCGCGCGGAAGACTTCCAGCCACATCGGCCAGTCCGCCCGACGCAGCGAAGGGAGCGGCTTCACTCACTGCAAACAGGATTTTCATAGTATCACTCCTTTGCATGTTGGATACGGGGGCGACGCGCCGCGACTTTGCACGGCTTTTTTTAGACAACGCTTTCCTTTCCGATGACAACGGGATAACTGGCAAATCCGGCGAGCACACGCCCCGCTTTGATGGAACAGCGGCGATCAGCAATGATGTATGCAAGCTGTGCATTGCTCTGGATCTCAGTATTCTGCATGAGAATGGAGTCTCGCACCACAGCACCCTTTCCCACCTTTACGCCACGGAAAATAATGGAATTCTCAACCGTTCCCTCAATGATGCAACCGTCGGCCAGCAGAGAATTTTTTACGCTGGAAGAAAGACCGAACTTGACCGGAACCTCGTCACGCACGCGGGTCAGGATCGGGCGTGAGGGAGCAAACAACGCATGGCGAATGTCTGGTTTGAGCAATTCCATGCTG
>JAVVPJ010000073.1:0-6062 GCA_036655815.1 Oscillospiraceae bacterium | reverse complement strand
CTATCAAGAGGCTGTCAATCAGATGCATCTTCTGAGCAAATTACAGCAAGAAATCCAAACGGCCATTGATTGAGCCTGTTTGCAGAATATCCGTCACTCGAAAAATCTTATTGGTGAATATGTTCAATGTCTTGTGTCTACGTTTGTCGCTTTACACTGATATGATGAAAAAATAGCGGCCAATGGAAACTTTATCCCAGTAATCGCTTATGATGATCATGAAGTACCCAAACAGAGGATGATACCATTGGACAAAGACCGTCTGGTGATTGTGTGGTTAAGCGTTGACAAGCAAGCTGCACTCGACATGGCGATGCTCTACGCCCGTGACGGCCTATTACAGGGCTGGTGGAAACAGGTAGAGTTGATTCTATGGGGTCCGTCGGTCGAGATGGCTGCTGAAAACGATGCGATACAGCAGGAGCTCTCTATTTTACGAAATATCGGAGTCACCGTTTCGGCTTGCCTTGCCTGCGCTGTGCGTTATGGCGTAACGTCACGACTCGGCGAATTGGGCCTTGACGTACGTGGCATGGGAGAATCGTTGACAGAATACCTTAAAAGCGGCGTGCCTATTTTGATGATTTAGGGCGCTCTTCAGAAAACGAAAAGCAGCAGCAGCTCCATGTGAGAAAATAAATCTGGTGCTGGTGTTGGTGCTGGAGATGACAACGAACCTCTATCCATGGACAGATAAATAGCGGGAACGAGTGAAGGATCATTTCCTTCACTCGGAGCGTGCTTCCTGCCATTTTTAGACGCGTTCTAGCTCCGCAGCAACAGAATGTGCTGCGGCATCACGCCAACTGTGACCATCAGCGGATTTTGTTGTGCGATCCAGACCTCCTTGGCAAGCTCCATGCGCAATGGTTGCGTGTCTGGAGCGGCCTGCAGGGGCCGCAATAACACAATGATGGCCATTACATCCTCAATGACACGGATGACGCGGCAGTCAATGTGGTTGATGTCACGACCATCGGTTGGATATAGATGATATGCATGAATTCCAATGCTGTGCGTCTCCTCAGAGACAGCTTGTCCACAGTGCAACAAAGCGCCCCACGCGGGTATCAACACGGTGTCCGGGTCTGACTGTTGATCTGCCTCAACCAAGTTTTTACAGCCGGAGAGACGTGCAGCACTGACTGTGTCAGGCCTCTCAAACAATTCTTTTGTGGGCACAATTGGTTCACAGCAGCCTTCGTTCATCACGCAAACCCGTTCGCAAATACGATATACTTCATTGAGATTGTGTGAGACTAAAAGAGTGGTTCCTGAAAATTTAGAAAGCGTGTCCATCAAATTTTGTTCCAACTGCCATTTGAGAAAACTGTCCAGTGCCGAAAAGGGTTCATCCAGTAGAATCAGCGCGGGTTCATTCGCTAAAATACGCGCCAATGCCACGCGCTGCTGTTGCCCACCTGAAAGCTGGGCAGGATATTTGTGTTCATGACCACCCAGGGAAAACGCCCTGATGATCTCCTCGACGAAGTGTTCCCTTTGCGCTCGCGCTTTGCGAACGCCAACCGCAATATTTTGTGAAACGGTCATATGAGGAAAAAGCGCATAGTTTTGAAATAAGTATCCAACCCTCCGGCGTTGAGGCGGCAGATCAATGTGCGCATCGGAATCAAACAACACACGGCCGTCGAGTACGATGCGTCCCTCATCGGGATGCTCAATGCCTGCAATACATCGGAGCGTCATGCTTTTCCCACAGCCGGAGGCACCCAGTAGCGCAGTCGTGCCTTCAGATGCTTTGAAGTGTACGTCCAGCCGGAAGTGATTCAGCCTTTTTTTGATGCAAATCTCAAGCGCCATTTTTTATGTGTCCTCCTGCCCTGCCCCCATGCGAGTGGCGGGCATTGCGTTCCCGGTACTCCAAGAGATTCATTGCTACCAATACCACACAGGAGATGAGCAGATTGACCAATACCCAACGGTAGGCCAACGCATCGTTTCCCTCGCGCCAAAGTTGGTACACCGTTGTTGAAATCGTGGCTGTGCGCCCCGGCGTGTATCCTGAAATCATACTGGTCGCTCCATATTCTCCCAGCCCACGCGCAAACGAAAGCACAGTTCCCGCCAGCAGACCCTGTCGGCAACCCGGCATTAGAACGCGCCAAAAAAGATAAGCATTAGAAAGTCCCAAGGTCTGCCCCGCATCAATCAATGTATCGTCAAAAGACTCGAAAGCGCCACGCACTGTTCGGTACATCAGTGGGAAGGTGACGATGACAACGGCAAAAATAGAAGCGTACCATGTCATCATCAGCTTAATACCGAATTCATGCAGCAATGGTGCTCCGATCGGCCCACGAGGCCCCAGCAACTTAAGTAAAAAAAATCCCACAACAGTGGGTGGAAGCACCAATGGTAGCGTCAAAAGACAATCCACAATGCCTTTGATGACGCGTGGAAGATGCGCAACCTTATAGGCTGTGAAAATACCCAGGAAAAAGGTAATCACCGTCGCAATGAGTGCGATGCGCAACGAATTTATAAGCGGAAACCAATCCACGGATGGGCTCCTTTCTAAAAGCGAGGACGGGCCTGTACAATAAGGCCCGTCCCCTCCTTTGCTGAAATCTCTGACACCATCACTTTTTTGGAACGACAAATCCAACCGACTCAAATACGGCGCTGGCGGCGTCAGTTTTGAGAAATGTCAGAAAGTCTTGAGCGGCCTGCTGATTTTTGCTATTCTTGAGAATGGCAGAGGGATAAGTAATGGGTTTGTGGCTGTCTTTGGGAGCCATGCACACAACCTCTACGCCAGAAGCAGTTGCTGCATCGGTGCTGTAGACGACGCCGCAGTCCACCGAGGCAGCCTCCACCTGTGCCAACACCTCCTTGACATTTGTGCCAAAGGTAATCTTAGCAGCACTGTTGAGCGCATCCCACACACCCATGGACTTGAAGATTTCTTCAGCATACTGACCGACGGGAACGTCGGAATTGCCAAGTGCAATCAGCGATACCGCCTTGCTGTTGACATCTTCAAAGCTCTTGATCTTGGCAGGATTTCCTTTGGGTGTGACCAGCACAACGCTGTTGGAAACCAGATTGAACCGTGTGTTAGATAACACCAGATCCAGCTTTTCAGTATTAAGGCTGGGATCGGCTGCCAAGTCGAGTTGATTCATCTGCTTTTGCGCGGCAGAAATAAAAATATCACAATCGGCGCCCTCCTGAATTTGGGTCTTGAGCGTTCCGGAGGAATCAAAATTATAAACCAGCTTGACCTGAGGGGCAACCTCTTTGTAAAGAGTAGCAATGCGATTGAGTGTTTCTGTCATTGAGGCCGCTGCAAACACTACCAATTCGGTTGGGGCCATGGCTGTGCTTGATCCGGACACAGCGGAAGCAGTGGGCGCTACCGTGTTCGATGATGGAGTTACCGCTATAGAAGAAGGAGCACCAGAGCAACCGGTCATCAGGCTTGTTGTCATCAGCAAGGTAGCTAATAGAAAAGATGCTTTTTTCATTGGATTGATCTCCTTTTGTATGCCAATTCATCGATCAGATTGAAGGGGAAACGCCATCAAGCTGAAACTGTAGATTGGGTGCGATTCACCAGACTATTTCCCAAATGGGCAGACAGGATAACGGCAGGGTTTGCAGCCAAGGCACAGTCCTCCGTTTCCGTATGCAACTAAGTCTGACTTGGTCAGGCGGACGCCCGCTGCGACGCGTGGAAGCACCAGATCGAAGATCGTAGCCGCCGCATACATCACGCAACCTGGCAGTCCCATGATGGGCATTCCGTCCTCAAAATATCCCAGCAAAAACATCGCACCGGGCAAAACCGGTGCACCATAAGAAACAATTTGCGCACCGCTGATGCGAATGGCTCCGGGAGTATTATCGTCCGGATCCACACTCATGCCGCCCGTACAGACAATCATATCCAGACTTGCTGTGCGCATCTCTGAGATGGCCGACGCAATGTTTTGCATTCCATCATCCACCACCACATGAAGCTCAACTGCAATGCCATAGTGCGCCAACTTTTTGACAACGACCGGTGTAAAGGTATCCTTGATCCGTCCATGAAAAATCTCACTGCCCGTCGTGATAATTCCGGCACGTCTCAACCGATAGGGAATCAATTCTAAAATAGGTATGCCATTGCCAATTTTTGTAGCCTTGTCAAGTTTTTCTTGTGCAATCGTGAGCGGGATGACACGCATTCCGGCAAGCTTATCACCTGCCCGCACGGCAGTTTCACCATGCCGGGTGGCAATCATCATGTCCTCCAAAAGGTTGATGGCGTTTAGTCGTGCAGTATCCACGCGAAATAATCCATCACAGTCTGCACTCAATTCAATCTTGCCTTCTTTGACCGCGGAACGGCACATATATGCATTATGGCACAGGAGGCATAATTGCTCGGCCGCATCATTTTCATGCACAATGCCTTCTCCCAATTCCAAAACATAAATATGTTCTTTCCCCATGGAAAGCAACATGGCAATATCTTCTTCGCGAATCACATGACCCTTTCTGAATTGTGCATCCTTGGATTCGCCTACTATGATGCGTGTCATATCATGGCAGAGTACTTGTCCTACAGCGTCCTGCACGCGGATTTTCTTCATCGTGCCTGCTCACTCATACGCAGATCCATATGAAGTCCCGCACAATCGCTGGAAGGGCCGCGCAGCATATCAATGCCATGTTTGAGTGCCGGAAGCACCGACACAAGACACTCACGCGCCGCCTTTTCACTGCCAGGCAGATTGACGATCAGCGTTTGTCCACGGATGCCCGCCACCGCCCTTGACAGCATTCCCCGGGGCGTGACGGAGACGCTGGCTGCGCGCATGACCTCTGGAATACCGGGTGTCACTCGTTCCACCACGGCAAGTGTTGCCTCAGGGGTGATATCTCGCGGTGAAAAGCCTGTGCCTCCAGTTGTGACAACCAATGCGACGCCCATATGGTCAGCGCACTGGATCAACTTGGCCTGAATATCATCGGGTTCGTCTGGAACCAGCCCTTGAAAGATGACATCCCAGCCAGACGCAGACAGCAACTCCCGCACCGCCGGGCCACCGGTGTCTACACGTTTGCCTGCAAAGGACCGATCGCTTACGGTGATTACTGCGGCAGTATAGTCCATTGATTGTTTCCTCCTCTTAGAATGCTTTTACTCATTTTACAACAAAATGTCCGAGAAGTATGTTGTCATAGCAACATACTTCTCGGACAACTATTAAAAATTACTGAAGCACAAGGGAGGCTGTCCTGGTTTCAATAACACCGTCACAATCGCTCTGACAATCTCCCTGATCATGAACAGCAGAAGTTTACTTCATGGAGCTTTCATAGGACTGGATCATCTTCTTGACCATCTGTCCACCGACAGAACCGGCCTGACGAGATGTCAGATCACCATTATAGCCCTGCTTAAGAGTGACGCCAACTTCGTTAGCAGCTTCCATCTTAAACTTCTCCATAGCCTCCTTGGCCTCGGGAACGACAATATTGTTATAATTTTTAGCCATGTGTGTTACTCTCCTTCAATTCTATCATCTTTTGATCATTTCATTTTGACCTTCATGCGTTTGCAGTAATAGTATTACAGAAAGCTTTGTGCTTATTTGCGGCAAGTTTTGTCGTCCTTACCAGTCTTTTGTTTGATTTCTGCCCATCTTAAAAAATTGTGTCAATAGCAATACAAAACTCCAGTTTTAGCGATCCCGATCTGTTTTCCACGTATATCATCGTCCTTGAACAAAGTGAAAGCCAGCGTCTTGAAGACGCTGGCAATGCGAATCTTGTGCCGAAAGCGGTTTTAACTTGAACATTTTGCTTACTTAGCCAATGGAGCATCTGTGATCACATAGAGGCCTTTGACAGCACTCTTAAAATAAAGATATCCGTCAGTTCCCACCTTCGCTGCGGCATTGGGCAAGAGATAAAGCTTGTAGCCCATCTCGTCAAAAGCATAAACGCGCAACGCCGCCATATTCATCTGTGATAGGTCAGGTTTACACCGCAGCATCACCGTACCCGGCAACGCCTCATAGTGTAAGCCATAGGCCGCTACAACGAAT
>JAVVPJ010000072.1:3258-6088 GCA_036655815.1 Oscillospiraceae bacterium | reverse complement strand
TGCCTGTCAACATCAATAGCGTGCTCTGTGATTGCTTCGCAAGGAAGGAACGCCATGCCACATAAATTATTCTGTACCTATGGGCCGATCTGCTATCATATTTCGGAGGTGAAAGAGCAGCTAAAACGCCGTCTGATCGATTTTGTAACCGGCATGCGCTTTGCGTCTCACCACCAACAGGTGACATTGCCTGTGCTGGTCAAAGGCCATTCCACCCTGATGTTGCGACCACTTGAGGGCGTTAATATGGCTCTGCAACAGAGCAAGGTCACCAATCTCCGCCTTGCGGCTGCCAAATTGCACAATCTGGTGATTGAGCCGGGCGAAACCTTTTCTTTTTGGCACACCATAGGCAGCTGTACCAAAAAAAAGGCTATGGGCCAGGGCTGACGATCTCAAACGGTCGTTGTACCTCCGATGTGGGAGGAGGCCTATGTCAGTTGGCCAACCTCGTTCACTATCTTGTGCTGCACAGCCCGCTTATCGTCAGGGAACTGCACCACCACACCGATGCGTTGTTTCCTGACCACGCCCGGCGGGTTCCTTTTGGCACCGGAACATCGGTCTATTATAACTATGTGGATTATCGTTTTGAAAATACAACCGACCAGCCGGTACAACTTTGCATTTGGCTCGACGGCGATTGGCTCTATGGTGAATTGCGTACAACTGAGATCTTTCCCTTCCGTTATCGCCTCTTGGAGGAGGGACATCATTTTTCTCACGAAGATGGTGCATATTTTAGGAACAGTTGCATTTATCGCCGCATGATTGACCGGAAGACCGGAGAAGAAACACGCGAACTGTTACTGGTTAATCATTCCCGCGTCATGTACGACCCAGCTCTCATCCCGCCTGATGAGCTTGAGGAGAAGATCTATGTTTCCTGAATCTGTGCTTACATGGGCGCGCCGCTTCCCTGAACGAGAGGCCTATCGATGTGCGGAGGGAACACTTTCCTATGGCTGTCTGCTTTTTTTGGCGCAAAATTTGGCAATTTATCTGTCGCAAACCCTTTCAGAAGGTTGTCCAGTGGGGATCTTTGGGCACAAGGAACGGTTGATGCCTGTCTGCATGTTGGCCTGCGCATTATCTGGACACCCCTATGTTCCGGTTGATGCTTTCACACCCCACACACGCATTCGATCAATGCTTTTGCAGTCGCGCTGTGCCCTTGTGTTGGGCGCGTCCAAAGACTTCGTTTCGCAAGGAGTACCGTTTCTCTCTCTACATGCAGTATATTCTATCAGTAGCATCTGCCGTGAAGGAATTTTGCCGCCAATTGATCCGGATCGTCCGCTGTATATTCTGTTCACATCGGGAAGCACGGGCTCGCCCAAGGGCGTAACCGTTCCACTTGGACATATCGACGCCTTTCTCGTGTGGATGCGTAGGTTGTTTTCCACAGATGGTTCTCTGCTTGGACTTTCTGCCTTTTCATTCGACCTGTCGGTGGTGGATCTTTGGATGCCGCTGGTTACGGGTCGATGTGCCTGCGCCATTGAGCGCGGACTCATAGGTGATTTCTCGGCTCTGTTTTCCCGTTTGGACCACTGGCAGAATTCTGCCATGGTGCTTACACCCTCCTTTGCAGAACTTTTGCTGGCTGAGAAAAGTTTTAATGCTGCGCGCTTTCCTGCCCTGCAAGAACTTTTCTTCTGCGGTGAAACATTGCGCCCTGTCACCGCCCGGCGACTGTTTGAGCGTTTTCCAGGCCTTCACATACTCAATAGCTACGGTCCCACCGAGTGTACCGTTGCCATTACCTCCTGTGAAATCACACCTGAAATGGCATGTGAGGAACGTCTTCCCCTTGGTGTGCCCCGCCCCGAGGCAACAGTTTCTATCATCTCCGCACATGGTGCGCCATTGCCAGAAGGAGAAATTGGTGAAATCCTAATCGAGGGTAATCGTGTCGTCGCCTCCTATCTTGATGCAATGGCCGGTGGATTTTGCACCGTGCAAGGTCATCGGGCCTATCGCACCGGAGACTTTGGATTTTTAAGGGATGGGTTATTATACTTTTGCGGACGACGCGACGGGCAGTTCAAGTTGCGCGGTGTACGAGTGGAGGCAGGAGATATCGAGCAAAACCTGTTGTCCCTGCCCGGTGTGACGCAGGCTGTTGTGCTGCCTCAGCATCGGCCAGATGGCGCAGTGCGTCGCCTTGTCGCATTTGTCACTGTCCAAGGAAAGGCATTGACAGCAATCGACGTACGGGCGGCTCTCTCTGAGAAATTGCCCGCCGCAATGCTTCCAGTGGTGCGGGTGCTTGACGTGTTTCCACTCACACAAAACGGAAAGTGTGATCGAACACGTTTGACATGCATGTTATCCGAACAGGAGAATTGTCTATGAAGAAACAGTTTTTTGAGATTCTGTGCCGTGTCTGCGGTAGCAGCGAACCGCGTGACTGCCTCGGACTAGATCTCGTGGAGACTGGTCTGCTGGACTCGCTGGCTATCATCAGCTTGCTGGATGAGCTGGAGGATGCCTTTGGCATTGTGCTTTCCCCCACTGAAGTTTCCCCCACTGTCTGGCACAGTGCGAATGCTATATTGGAAGAGGTACGGCGCAGGCTGTAACACCCGCGGTTGCACCTTCCACTATGAAGAGTCTTGTGCTTCATCGGAAGAATCCTGCCCGTTTCCCTATATTAGAGGAGCATATTGGCTATGACCAACCGAAAACGTCTTTTTGAAGTTCTTTTTTTAATCATTGCCTTTGTCATCACTTGTTACACGGTGTTGCACGACCAAAGTCTCCCTGAAATTTTCTACTGGTTAGGGCAGGTGCGATTGGAATATTTGCTGGCTGCATGCCTCATGGT
>JAVVPJ010000072.1:0-3248 GCA_036655815.1 Oscillospiraceae bacterium | reverse complement strand
GAAGCTTCCATTATTTGGTATCTGATGCATACGTTCGGACGGCCTGTTTCTTTTGTTCGCTGCACCAAATATTCCTGCATTGGGTTCTTCTTTAGTTGTATCACTCCCTCCGCATCGGGTGGTCAACCTGCACAGGTCTATGTGATGCGTCAGGATGGACTAGATCTTTCGCTGTCGACGCTGGTGCTTCTGCTCATCACCATGGCCTATAAGCTGGTGCTCGTCGCCATTGGCGCTCTCTGCATGCTCTTTGCCTCAAGTTGGCTGATGTCCTACTTTGAGGATGCGATGTTCTTTTTCTGGCTGGGCATGGCACTCAATGTTCTGTGTGTTGTGGGGATGGGTGTGCTGGCCTTCAGTGGGGGGTTAGCGACGCGATTGACTCTCAGCGTGGCAGGTCTTCTTGAACGGTTCCATCTCTTGCGCCATCGACCCGATCGCTCTGAGCACATCATAACCAGTCTTCAGCTCTACCACGATGCGGCTGCCCTGACGCGTGGCCAACCGCGGGTTCTTGCGGTCGTTCTTCTGCTGACAACTTTGCAGCGCTGTGCCCTGTTTGCAGTCACCTGTCTGGTCTATCTGGCTTTTGATTTACATGGCACATCCTTACTCACGATTTTGATGCTGCAGGCAACGATTGCATTGTCAGTTGATATGCTCCCCCTTCCTGGAGGGATGGGGGCAAGTGAACATTTATTTCTCTCTGCGTTCTCCAAGATCTTTGGGGCATCACTCGTACTACCTGCAATGCTTCTCAGCCGCGGCGTCGGCTTTTATCTATTGCTGTTTATCAGCGCTCTTGTGACATTATCCCTCAAATTAACCACGGGGAAAAAAAGGACACATGTTATGATAATAGGATTTTACAACTATTCAGTCATTTTGACCTACCTCAGTTTGGCCAGTGCCATGATCGGAATGATCTCCGCTATCGATGGCCGCATTCCCATGGGTATGTTGTGCCTGATGATCTCAGGCGTCTGTGATGCCTTTGATGGAAAAATTGCCCGTGCTATGCAGCGCACCGAAGATGAAAAGATTTTTGGAATTCAGATCGATTCACTGTGTGATCTAGTCTGTTTTGGGGTTCTACCGGCCATCCTTTGTTATCAGATGGGCATGCGCGGCATTGTGGCAGATGCCATCTTGGTGTTGTTTGTGCTGGGTGCTGTAATCCGTCTGGGATATTTCAATGTCTGTGAAGAGAAGCGCCAGCGCGAAACCACGACCTGCCGCCAATATTATCAGGGACTTCCAGTGACCAGCATCTCATTTCTGCTTCCCATCTTTTACATGTTGTTAAAGGATCTGCTCCAGACCGTCTGGCCCATCGCGCTGGGGCTGTTTATGTTGCTCATCTCGGTGCTTTTCATCGCGAACATCAAGGTCAGAAAACCGAACACACGCGTTGCCGCTATTATTGTGCTTGCGGGACTTGTGTATGCTTTGCGTTTTTTGCACATCGCATAAAATCGTATAAAGGAGAACGCCATGTCGTACACACCCTCCACCCTGCAGGACAGAGCGCTCACTTTGCTTTATGAACAACCTTTGGGACAAATCGTGCTGCGGCTGCTTGTGTGCCCCCCCTTCTCACGTGCCGTCGGATGGTGCATGGATTCCAGTGCGTCACGCCTGCTCATTCCCCTGTGCATCCACCACTGGAAACTCAATATGGGCGACTACACACACCAGCGCTACCACTGCTACAATGATTTTTTTACCAGACGCGTTCGGTCGGATCGACGCCCCATGCCCATTGATCCTCAGGCGCTGGCCTGCCCCTGCGATGGATTGGCAACGGTACTTTCCATAGGTAGAGACAGTGTCTTTACCATCAAGGGTGCGAAATATACACTCAAAAGCATTTTGCGCAGTGACAAGCTGGCGACGCAGTTTGCGGGTGGACTTGCTATCATTCTGAGGTTAACTGTGTCTAACTACCATCGCTACTGTTATCCTGTCTCGGGTGTCAAATCTGTCAATCGTAAAATTCCCGGAAAGTTGCACACAACCTGTCCCATCGCCCATCAACATGTGGCACTCTATCATGAAAACTCGCGTGAATATACTGCTTTGGTGTCTCCTGATTATGGCACTCTGCTGCAAATGGAAGTAGGGGCACTGTGCGTCGGACGAATTGTCAACTACCATGAAAGCCAGCCAATCCTGCGTGGGCAGGAAAAGGGACGGTTTGAGTTTGGTGGCTCAACCGTCATTCTGTTCCTGCAAAAAAATCGTCTGTCGTTGAGCCAGAAGTTGCTTGACAGCCACGCAAGCGGCCTAGAAACACCTGTGCGCATGGGCGAAACATTGGGGTTGCCTTTACAAACGCATTGATTCCTCATGAATGATCTCGCTTGTGTATTGGGGACTTTGGGGGATGCCACTGCCATTACGCTTGCGCATGCCGGTCGCATCATGCTTCCACTTCACCGTCAAGGAGAACAATGCCATGAACATTCGCCAGCGCATTCTGCAAACATTAGAACAAAAAAAAGGATTCAGCATCTCGGGGGAACAGCTCGCACAAGCGTTGGGTGTCTCTCGCTCTGCAATTTGGAAAACCATTGCCACGTTGCGGAAGGAAGGCTATCAGATTGAAGCCGTCACAAATCGTGGCTATCGTCTGGCCGAGCAAAATGATCTCCTGTCCGCCGAAGGCATTGTGCCATGGCTTGCCAAGGACTATCAGGGATTGCCTATCACCGTGTTAAAGCGCGTCGATTCCACCAACCATGCTATGCGTCATGCCGCGTTGGAAGGCGCATCCTCCGGCGCGGTTCTGCTGGCAGAGGAGCAAACCGATGGGCGTGGGCGCTTTTCTCGCTCCTTTTGGTCCCCACCTGGCGGTCTTTATATGAGCATTCTGCTGCGTCCACAAAATCGTTTCGATGCAGTACTGCTCACCACTGCCGCAGCCGTGGCGGTCTGCCGCGCCGTTCAATCACTCACCAAACTGGATCTGCGCATCAAATGGGTCAACGACCTCTATCTAGGCAAAAGAAAAGTCTGTGGCATCCTCACAGAGGCAGCCACAGACATGGAGAGTAGAAACGTTGAAAGTGCCGTGATAGGGATCGGGCTGAATGTGAAATTTCACGATGCCTTGCCCACCGAGTTGGTTGACATTGCGGGCGCATTGGACGAGGGAAACGTATCTTTCGTTTCACGCAATCGTCTCGCGGCTGAAATCCTCAATATGTTCTTTTCAATGCTTGACGGTCTGGAAGGTCGCACTTTTC
>JAVVPJ010000071.1:0-6170 GCA_036655815.1 Oscillospiraceae bacterium | reverse complement strand
GATCAGCAAGATCACCAGCCTTGCAGATGACATTGCCCTTAATCTTGCAGCGGCCGGAGTCAGAATTGAGGCTCCAATTCCCAACAAAGCGGCGGTGGGAATTGAGGTTCCCAACCGCATTGTTTCACCTGTCACATTGCGCGAGGTTATTGATTCTGACAGCTTTGCCAACGCCAAGAGCCGCGTTGCAGTGGCGCTGGGACGGGATATCAGTGGCAATGTGGTCGTGGCCGATATCGCCAAGATGCCACATCTGCTCATCGCAGGTGCGACGGGTTCGGGAAAATCAGTGTGCATCAACTCCATTATCATGAGCATTTTGTACAAGGCACGCCCCGACGAGGTGAAACTGATGCTGGTTGATCCCAAAGTGGTCGAGTTGGGCGTTTATAATGGGTTGCCTCATTTGGTAGTGGTGCGCGTGATATTGCGTCATTTAACAGACTGGCGGTCGCACAGGATGCCCTTGAGCCGATGTGCCACATTGTTATCATCATTGATGAGCTGGCTGATCTGATGATGGCGGCCCCTACAGAGGCCGAGGATTCAATCTGCCGTCTCGCACAGATGGCACGTGCCGCCGGCATGCATCTGATCATTGCAACACAGCGGCCGTCTGTGGACGTCATCACTGGAATTATCAAGGCTAACATTCCGTCACGTATTGCATTCGCAGTTTCGTCACAGGTCGATTCGAGAACCATCCTTGATATGGGCGGTGCGGAAAAACTTTTGGGTGCAGGCGATATGCTCTTTTATCCGGTTGGCGCGGCCAAGCCGGTGCGTGTGCAGGGTTGCTTTGTCTCCGATGAGGAGATTGAGCGGGTGACCAACTTTATCAAGAGCGCCGGAACGCCGGAATATGACCAGCATGTGCTGGAGGAGATTGACCGACAGACGCCTGCCGGCAAAGGAAATGGTGGGACCAATGCGTCGGGCGGTGACGCGGGAGATGAGGATGTCATGCTTCAGGATGCCATCGAGTGCGTGATTGACGCTGGTGTAGCATCCACATCTCTATTGCAGCGCAGACTGAAATTGGGATATGCTCGTGCGGCCCGCATTGTGGACGATCTTGAATCAAGAGGCATTGTAGGGCCATTTGAAGGCTCGAAACCACGTCAGGTGCTCATTTCTCGTGAGCGATGGATCGAAATGAAGATGAATCGGGGCAACTGACCCCGAAAAGGATTATACTACATGAATGAACTAAAACCGGAATTTCTGCCTGTTTCCATGAAAGAAGTGCATGCCCGCGGATGGGATGGCGTCGATTTTGTTTGCGTTACAGGTGACGCTTACGTGGATCATCCCTCGTTCGGCGTCGTCATCATTGCGCGGTTGCTCGAACGCTTGGGCTACCGGGTTGCGATGATGCCCCAACCGACGCTTTCCAATCCCAATGCTTTTTGCGTGTTCGGAAAGCCCCGGCTGGCTTTTCTCATCACGGGAGGTTGCATCGACTCGATGGTTTCTAACTATACGGTGGCCAAACGTGTGCGCAACGGCGACGCCTATTCCCCCGCAGACGGCAAAACTAGACGGCCCGACCGCGCGGCTACACTCTATTCCCGCGCAGCAAAAGCAGCCTATCCTGACTGTCCTGTGATATTGGGTGGAATTGAGGCGTCGTTGCGACGCTTTGCCCATTATGATTACTGGAGCAATTCGGTGATGCCCTCCATCTTAATCGATTCCGGAGCCGATCTGATTTCCTATGGAATGGGGGAAAAACAGGCGGAAATCTTGGCCCGTCGCCTCGCTGACGGAGAACCGATTTCCAGCATTACGGATGTGCGTGGCACGGTGTGCTTTGCGTCGGTGGAGCGGCTTCCCACAGGGACGGTGAGCTGTGCTTCGTTTGAAAAGGTCGTGGTCGACCGCGAAACATTTGCACGTGCTTTCCGTCAGCAGTTGGATGAGCAGGATGCCGTTCGGGGACACGCTGTGGTACAAAAACACGGAGATCGTTTGGTACTACAAAATACGCCGATGCCGTCACTGACCCGCGAAGAACTCGATGATGTGTTTGCGCTGCCATTTATGAGAGCGGCACATCCCATGTATGAGACAAGGGGTGGCGTAAAAGCCATTGAGGAGATCGAATTCTCAGTGATGCACAATCGCGGTTGCTTTGGTCACTGCAACTTTTGCTCCATCGCAGTGCATCAGGGGCGGCAAGTGGTTTCGCGTTCCATGGAATCTATCGTGACTGAGGTCGAAGCAATGACCAAAAGTCCGAGATTTAAGGGCTATGTCCATGATGTCGGCGGTCCAACAGCGAACTTCCGCTATCCTTCCTGCACAAAGCAATTGACGCAGGGGCTCTGCGCCGACCGCAAGTGCCTGGGTACGTCGCCCTGTAAAGCATTGGAAGTGGATCACACTGAATATCTGGAACTGCTGCGCCGTCTGCGTCTGGTACCGGGTGTCAAAAAAGTGTTTGTGCGCTCGGGTCTGCGGTTCGATTACCTGATGCTTGATCGCAAAGAGGACTTTCTCCGCGAGCTGGTCGAGCACCATGTCAGTGGGCAACTCAAGGTGGCTCCGGAACATTGCAGTGCGCGTGTGCTGGAAAAGATGGGGAAACCCCCCATTGAGGTCTACGAGCGCTTCGCAAAACGGTTTTATGCCCTGACTAAGGAGGCCGGAAAAGAACAATACCTTGTGCCTTATCTCATGAGCTCACACCCCGGAAGTACTTTACGCGATGCTGTGGAGCTGGCACTGTTCCTCAAAAAGAATCGAATGCGCCCCGAGCAGGTTCAGGATTTTTATCCTACACCCGGTACGATCTCCACTTGCATGTTTTATACCGGAATTGACCCCCTCAATATGAAACCGATTTATGTGCCACGCACCGATGCTGAAAAATGGAAACAGCGAGCATTGTTGCAGTATTTCAAACAGGAAAACCGCCGTGCGGTGATTGAGGCACTTGTCGAGGCCGGGCGCGCCGACCTCATTGGCAGCGGCCCTGAATGCTTGGTCACATCCGACCAGCAGTACCGCAAGGAGTTGCAGGAGACGTCTTGCACGTCTATGATGAAACCCAATGAGAGGGCCGTCTCCAGATCCCCCGCGACAAACACCAGCCCGGTGCGAGACACCGCCGAAGGCGGTCGGCCGTTAAGCGCCCGGCGTGGAAAATCGAAGGGAAGGCCCACCAATCCTCCACAGAGGAGAAAACCGCGATGAGCGCGCGCCGCCCGTCTGATGGGCGTCGACGAAAGTCGACCTATACGTGGCAGTCGATTCTGACAGTACTGGTTATTGCAGCAATCTATCTGGCCGCGCAGGCTGTCTTTCCAGAACATTTTTCTGGAGATACAACGGTGCCTGCCATTTCGTCGTCTGCTCTCTGGGAAGCTTCTGCGGGGTCGTCCAATATCGAGTCGATGCAGTTGCACATCGTGGACGTCGGACAAGGATCCAGTGCGTTGCTGCTGTCGAACGGACATGCAGTGCTGATCGACGGTGGAGAGCGCGACCAGGGTGATGAGCTGCTGCACTATCTCAGTGAGGTGGGCGTCACCCAGCTCGATGCCATGGTGATCAGCCATTTGCATACGGATCATTATGGGGGACTCATTGCGGTACTGGGTACTCTTCCGGTGGCAGAGGTATTGATGCCAGATACGCCGCAGACATTGGTCCCCACCAACTCGACCTATGAGCGGCTGCTGGACGCGCTGGAGTCTTCCGGTACATTGGTCACTCTTGTCACAAAACCGCGCACCCTTGAAGTGGGGCGCGCCAAACTATCAATTCTTGGCCCTTTTTTGCCAGAGCCGTCCAACCTCAACAATACCTCTCTGGTGGTGCGTGTGGACGCGGGAGATGCCTCTGCACTGGTGATGGGGGATGCGGAAACGGCAGCAGAGGATGCGTTACGCGAAAGCGGTACAGCAATCGATGTTGACATTCTTGTGGCAGGGCATCATGGCAGTAATACATCGTCCAAACAACATTTTCTCGATGCGGTGACGCCCAAAGCCTCAGTAGTGTCGGTGGGCTTGGACAATTCCTATCAACTGCCGAGTGCTAAGACATTGGAACGCCTGAAAATGTTTGGCAACATATATCGTACCGATTTGGGAGGATCCATTGTCCTTTCGACTGATGGTGAGATGTTTTCAATCGTCGGCAACAACATCAGCACGCAAATTGATGTGAGGGGGTAGACAGGATGTTCTGGAGTCTGGAACGGTTTGAAGGAGACTTCGCACTGTGTGAGGATGCCGAGGGCGGACACATGCGTCTGCCACGCGCGCAGCTTCCCACCGATGTGAGAGAAGGCGAGATCCTGGTATGGAATCAGAAAGAATGGACTGTCGATCACGCCGAAACTGACCGCCGTCGTAAGGCACATCAGTCCCGGTTGGCACGCATGGCGGCGGCTTCCCGCAGACGGGAAATTGAAGCGTTGCTGATAACGGGGACTGATCCCATCAGCGCGTCGGTGTTAGCCGAGCGCTTTTCGGTCAGTCGACAGGTCATTGTTGGAGACGTTGCCCTGATGCGCGCCTCGGGCGCGCCAGTGGTGGCGACGCCGCGCGGTTATCTTCTGCGTCGTGCAGTAGTGCAGGGCGTTACAGCGGTCATCGCCTGCCGTCACACAGCTTCTCAGATTCTGGAAGAGCTTTATGCGGTGGTAGATGAGGGTGGAGCTGTGCTTGACGTGGTGGTGGAACATCCCGTGTATGGCCAACTGTCGGGAGAACTGCAAATTTTTTCACGGCACGATGCCGACCGTTTTGCGACGGCGCTCACGTCGGCTGCTGCGCCGCCACTGTCTGTTTTAACCGACGGAATCCACCTGCATACGCTGCGTTGTCCCGATGAGGCATGTCTGGCTCGCATTCGAGAGAGTCTGCGGCGCAAGGGCGTTCTGCTGGAAGAAGAATAAGTGGTCAAAAAAGGTTGACGAAAATGTGTGAAGCACGTATAATGATCTTCACAGGTGTCAAGACACAAAAAGATCAAGGATGTGATTCATGTGCAAAAAAACCATGCAGCCGTTCAAACCATGGTGATTTCAGCGCTGCTCGCGGCGATTGGCATTGCCATTCCCATGTTTTCCCCAGTCAAACTGATCATCGGGCCGGCTTCCTATACGCTGGCCAGCCATGTGCCGATTTTTATCGCGATGTTCCTCTCTCCAGCAGTGGCGGTGGCTGTTTCGCTGGTCACCACAGTGGGCTTTTTGCTGGGTGGCTTCCCGATCGTGATCGTATTGCGGGCACTGACCCACGTGCTGTTTGCTGTGCTAGGCGCCGCTTTTTTGCAAAAACGCCCCAATACTCTGAACAACCCATCCCAGTGGATTGTCTTTGCCTCCTGCGTATCGGTGATCCATGCCCTGATGGAAGTGCTGGTTGTGATTCCTTTCTACTATGGTGGGGGATTGTCATCGGCAAGTTATTCGTCCGGCTTTTTCGTGACCGTGGTTGCATTGGTGGGCTTGGGCGGCTGGGTTCACAGTATGGTGGACTTTGTACTGGCATTGTGGGTGTGGAAAGCGCTCCGTACTACGCACCGTATCCCGTTGGGCGGCGGAGCGGCCTAAGAATAGCTCACTTGCGGCCAGATAGAACAAGTATGCGTGGAAGTCTTAGAATGCTTTCATAGAACCAAACAGTGTGAGATCTGAGCAATTCCGAGAGACGTGTCGATCTCGGGATTCCAATTCTGTCTGGAGCATACCTTATGAACAAACGCACGACCGCGTGATGTGAGCGACAGTTTGATCGGCAAGAAAAAATGTCGTTGAGGATGGAGGACCGCTTATTGGAAGCAGGATATTGACAGTACATTCCCTTTGAGGTATAATATACAAAACAATCAAACAGGGGAGCTTGTATGCAGGCTGAGAGGAAGTGAGCAACTTCGACCCTTAAACCTGATTTGGGTAATGCCAACGTAGGAAGTTAAACGGATAGCTTTTACGGGAAATACCTTCGGGTATTTCCTTTTTTTGTGGTTTGAATACAAAATAGCAAGGAGGACTTATCCTATGGAACAAATGGAAACAAGCACATTTTCAAATGGGCTGCTTTGGTTCGGAGCGGCAGTATCTATTGCGGAAATTTTAACGGGCACTTTTATTGCCCCATTGGGTTTTGGCAAAGGTGTGACAGCCATTTTGCTGGGACATCTGATTGGGTGTG
>JAVVPJ010000070.1:0-6211 GCA_036655815.1 Oscillospiraceae bacterium | reverse complement strand
TCCTCTGTGCAAGGTTATTTTATTCTCGCATATTTGTTGCGGCACTAGAAAAGGCGTCCATCGATGACGCGCTGATGCGCTCGACAAGATGCGGCGTCTTTTCGCGGCGTCCGCTGGGAAATCCCTTGTAATTTCCCGTCAGAGTATATATAATGAAGTTGACTAATTTAGGCAAAATGGATTATGGGACGGGAGATTGCAATGCAGGTTCGTTTTTATACTTTGGGCTGCAAGGTGAACCAATATGAAGCGCAGGCACTGCGTGACCTGTTTGCTGCGGAGGGGTTTGCACCCGTCGAGGAGGGGACGGCTCAGGTGTACATTGTCAGTTCCTGCGCCGTGACGGCTGTGGCCGGACGCAAGACCCGACAGACGGTGCGGCGCCTGCGGTCGGAAAACCCCGGCGCAGTGATTGCGCTGATCGGCTGTCTGCCACAGGCATTTCCTGATGAGGCCGGTTTGGCAGAGGCAGACATTGTAACGGGAACATATGAGCGGGCACGTCTGCCAGAACTGGTGAGGGGGTTTTTGTCAGACGGAAAACGGCGGGTGAAAATCATGCCGCACGCTGCACAGGCACCCTTTGAGGTGCTTACACCTCCTTGCTTTGATGGACGATATCAGCGCGCCTATCTCAAGGTAGAGGATGGCTGTGACCGCTTTTGTGCTTATTGTGCCGTACCTCTGGCACGCGGACCTGTGCGTTCTCTGCCGCTGAACGATGTCGCACGGGAGGCCGCCATTCTGGGCAGACAGTATGCTGAACTGGTGCTGACCGGCGTGAATCTATCGCGCTACGGTGCCGATCTGGGGCTTTCGCTGCCCGACGCCGTTCTGGCTGCTGCGCAGAGCGCGCCCGGTGCGCGACTGCGACTGGGTTCCATTGAGCCGGATCTTCTTTCGCACGATGACTACCGCCGGTTGGCCGAAATGCCCTCGCTGTGTCCCCACTTTCACCTTGCGGCACAGTCGGGTTGTGATGCAACGCTGGCTCGCATGGGGCGTCGCTACGATGCGGCGTGGCTGCTGGAGACGGCAGCGTATATTCGCAGACGATGGGACAACCCTTCCATTACGCTGGATCTCATTGCGGGATTCCCGGGCGAAACCGAGATGGAATTCTTGGAAACCTGTCGTCTGGTTGAATCACTTGGCATTCTGAGGGCGCATGTCTTTCCGTATTCTTCCCGGCCCGGAACGGCGGCCGCCTCCATGTCCGGACAGGTGTCGGATTGTGAGAAAAAGCGTCGTGCCGCCCACCTTTCCGCGCTGTGCCACCGTGAGGGAGAGCGCTTTGCTCAGTCTCAGGTTGACAAAATTGTTCGTATCCTGCCCGAGGCCACAGGCGGCGGTTATGCCGACAACTATCTTTATGTGACGCCGCAGGGCGTATCGGTTCCCGGCGCTCTCATGTCTGTGCATCTGACAGGCGTGGATCAGACAGGATGCACCGGCGTGATTTTATGAGCATCTCAAGCATTCAAAAAACAAAAATATAGTTTCCGAAAGGAAGAAACGAGAAATGGCAGTATTTCGCGTGTACATTGAGAAAAAAAGCCTTTATGCCGTCGAAGCAAACAGCTTGGCCGCCGATTTGAGATCTGCGCTGGGGCTGGACCATCTGACAGGCGTGCGCATCCTCAATCGGTATGACGCCGAGCACATCTCGCAGGAGGACTTTATCGCTGCCCGTATGACAGTGTTTGGCGAGCCGCAGGTTGATCGTGCTTTTGACACGTTGCCTGATACGGCCGGAGCAGTGCTGGCTGTCGAATACATTCCCGGCCAATTTGACCAGCGGGCCGATTCGGCGGCACAGTGTATCCAGCTATCCACCCAAAAGGAACGGCCTCTCATTGCCTGCGCGCGGGTGTATCTGCTGGAGGGAGATCTTTCACCTGATGCGCTGGCTGATGTGAAGCACTATCTCATCAACCCGGTTGAATGTCGAGAAGCATCGCTGGATGTTCCAGAGACGCTGGAAACTGATTATCCTGCTCCACCCGACGTTGCCATCCTACAGAACTTTCGCGAGATGGATCAGACGGCACGCGCTGCGCTGGTGGAGAGGCTGGGGCTGGCCATGGATGCGCAGGATCTTGTGGTCTGTCAACGATACTTTGCCAAGGAAGGACGCGATCCCACTTTTACAGAGCTGAAAGTGCTGGACACCTACTGGTCGGATCATTGCCGCCACACAACCTTTTCAACGGTTTTAAATGATGTGGTGATTGAGCAGGTTGCGGTTTCTCAGGCGTATGACCGCTATCTGTCCCTGCGTGAGGAAGTGGGACGTGCGGACCGTCCTGTGACATTGATGGATATCGCAACCATCGGCGCCAAAGTGCTCAAGGCGCGCGGGCTGTTGCCGGATCTTGATGAGTCAGAGGAAATCAACGCCTGCTCGGTCAGAGTTCCGGTAGAGGTCGATGGCGAAATACAGGACTGGTTGCTGATGTTTAAAAATGAGACACACAACCATCCCACTGAAATTGAACCTTTCGGTGGAGCGGCTACCTGTCTCGGCGGCGCCATCCGCGACCCGCTGTCGGGACGGGCCTATGTTTATCAGGCGATGCGTGTGACTGGAGCGGCTGACCCGACTGTTCCCGTGGCAGATACGCTGCCCGGGAAATTGCCGCAACGCAAAATCGTCACCCAAGCGGCAGCGGGATATTCTTCCTATGGAAACCAGATCGGCTTGGCAACTGGCCATGTACATGAGCTGTATCATCCCGGCTATGCGGCCAAGCGCATGGAGGTTGGCGCCGTCATCGGGGCCGCCCCAGCCGACAATGTGGTGCGTCTGTGCCCTGAGCCAGGAGACATTATTTTGCTGCTGGGAGGCAGAACTGGCCGCGATGGCTGCGGCGGCGCGACCGGTTCTTCCAAGGCACACAGCACCGAAAGCCTTTCCACTTGCAGTGCCGAGGTGCAGAAGGGCAATGCTCCCGAAGAGCGCAAACTTCAGCGTTTGTTTCGCAACCCTGAAGCGGCGCGCAGCATCAAGCGCTGCAATGACTTTGGCGCAGGGGGCGTATCGGTGGCCATTGGCGAATTGGCAGACAGTCTTGTCATCGACCTTGACGCGGTTCCCAAAAAATATGAGGGACTGGATGGCACCGAGCTGGCCATCAGCGAGTCACAGGAGCGCATGGCGGTTGTCTTAGCCCCGGGTGACGTATCGCGCTTTATTGAATTGGCTGCTGCTGAGAATCTGCTGGCGACTCCCGTTGCTCGTGTGACCGACACCGGACGGATGGAGATGCGCTGGCGTGGCAAAACCATTGCTGATCTCTCACGGGCTTTTCTTTCATCCAACGGCGCACCAAAGTCAGGGTCAAGCAGCGTGTACCCCGTGCTGCGGCGCGCAGTGAAAAAACCTTTTCGGAATGCATGCGCCACATGGCAGAAGACATCAACATCTGTTCACAGAAGGGCCTTGTGGAACGATTTGACTCTTCCATTGGAGCCGCAACGGTTCTTTCTCCGTTTGGAGGAGCCTATCGAGAAACCCCTGCACAGGCCATGGTGGCCAAGCTGCCGTTGCTGCACGGAAGCACGGACACCGCTTCGGTGATGGCTTGGGGATTTGATCCATTTTTATCCTCCAGGGATCCTTATGTCGGTGCGTTGTGCGCCGTGGCAGAGTCGGTGGCGCGCACGGTGGCGGCCGGAGGCAGTCGCAAGAAATGCTGGCTGTCCTTCCAAGAATATTTTGAACGTCTGGGTTGTGAAGCCACGCGATGGGGAAAGCCGTTTGCCGCGCTGTTGGGAGCGCTCGACGCACAGATTAAGCTTGAGTGTGCTGCCATCGGTGGAAAGGATTCCATGTCCGGTAGCTTTGAGTCGCTGGATGTGCCTCCCACCTTGATTTCATTCGCTGTGTCGCTCACCAAGGCCAGCCGCGTTATTTCGCCGGAATTCAAATGTGGAAACCATGTTGTGGCACTGGCAGCTCCCGCCTATGACCAGAATGGAATTCCGGATCTGGACGGTCTGCGGCGGTTGCTCGACAATCTTGAAGAGCAAATTGCCAAGGGGAATGTGCATGCTGCATGGGTCTGTGGCATGGGTGGCGTGGCCGAGGGGCTGTTCAAGATGTCTCTGGGCAACCATCTGGGTGTGCGGCTCAACGGCGCACTCAATGATTATGAGCTGTTTGCCAAGTCCCCCAGCGCCGTTTTGGTGGAATGTGATGAGCTGTGGGAGGGTACGGTGGCCATTGGCCGCACCGTCGATGCGTTCATCATCGACCAGTGTGGGCAGGAACAGCCTCTGCACGAATTGTTTTCGCTCTATGCCGGTCGTATGGAGGGTGTCTTCCCCTATCGCTTGCCCACGCCAAGGCAGGCGACCCCGCTCTTTGCTGACCTGTGTGGGCATGCGCGTCCTCGGCCTGCTGTGCGCATCGCGCATCCTCGCGTGTTGCTTCCAGCTTTTGCAGGCACCAATTGTGAATATGATACGGCACGCGCCTTTGAACGGGCAGGTGCTGTGCCCCAGACCTTTGTTGTGCGCAACCTTTCGGCGGCCGACATCGAATGGTCTGTCCGCGAATTTGAACGCTTGATTCGCCAGAGCCAAATCATTGCGATTCCAGGTGGATTCTCGGGTGGAGATGAGCCGGAGGGATCTGGTAAGTTTATTACGGCATTTTTCCGCAATGCGCACATTCGAGAGGCCGTGACTGACTTGCTTGAGAATCGAGACGGCCTGATTCTGGGCATCTGCAACGGATTTCAGGCGCTGATTAAGCTGGGACTGGTTCCGTTTGGAAAGATCATTGATCCCAGCGAGAATGCGCCGACGCTGACGTTCAACCGCATCGGGCGGCATCAATCCAAGCTGGTGACCACCCGTGTCTGTTCCAACCGCTCGCCGTGGATGATGTATTGCGAGGTTGGAGAGGAGTATGTAATCCCCGTCTCCCACGGGGAGGGTCGCTTTGTGGCTGACGCTGCACTGATTGCCGATATGGCTCAAAATGGACAAATTGCAGCACAATATGTGGATCTGTGTGGCCGCCCTACACTGGACACCGAATTCAACCCCAACTTTTCAGATGAGGCCATCGAGGCGATTTCCTCACCGGATGGACGGGTGTTTGCCCGCATGGGTCACGTTGAGCGCGCCGGACAGAATATTCATATGAATGTTCCCGGACGCAAGGATCCGCGCATGTTTGAGGGCGCAGTGGACTATTTTTCCAAATAGCCTCAGGTAACGCACAGGCTTTTTCCTTGACACAAAACGCCCAGCCTTCGTCCTACTGTCGGACGCGGCTGGGCGTTTTGTGCGGAGATCAAAAAAGGCTGTCGACGTATCCTGCCTTTACTTGAAATACAGGTCCTTTGTGGGGAATTCCGGCTCACAGGTAAAATTGATCCCCAACTTTAAAAAGGTCGAAGAATCGGCTTGCGTGATAATGTCGGAGCAGTGGGCTTCACAGCCCCGCAACGCCGGCAGGTAGTGCATTGCCAACTCAGCAGTAGGGTTGGTCGCCGCCGAAATGGAGAGTGCCTGCAAGACCTCCTCCGCATTGAGCACCGGGTAACGCGATCCCAAAATCTCCTTTTTGAGGCGAATGATGGGTTCCAGTACGATAGGGGAAATCAGCATAATCTCATCGGCGATTCCCGCAAGCTGCTTGATGGAATTGAGAATGACCGAGGCGGTATCGTTCATCAGAACAGACGCCTTTCCCGTCACAATGCACCCGTCGGGCAGTTCCAAAGCGACCGCCGAGCAGCCGCTGTTCTTGGCTTTTTTGACGGCGGGCGCCACTACGCGGCGATGCAGCGAGGTGAGCTCCAGCGTCCGCAGAAGGCGCTCAATGCGCTGGCAACTTTCCAGATCCCCTTCGCCCTTTTTGTAGCTGCATCGGGTCTTGTACCAGCGGCGTATGATCTCCTGCTTGGCGGCCTCACAGACAATCTCATCATCGGCAATGCAACGCCCAATCATATTGACCCCCATATCGGTGGGGGATTGATAGATATCCTCGCCGATCACGCGCTGCAAAATGGCGCGCACAACCGGGAATGCCTCGATGTCGCGGTTGTAGTTGACGGCGGTCACCCCGTGGGCCGCCAGATGAAAGGGATCAATCATATTGACGTCCCTCAGATCGGCAGTGGCCGCCTCGTAGGCAAGATTGACAGGATGCTGCAAGGGCAGATCCCATACTGGAAAAGTTTCGTACTTGGCA
>JAVVPJ010000069.1:0-6400 GCA_036655815.1 Oscillospiraceae bacterium | reverse complement strand
AGAAGCCTATGAAATCACCTATCGGGCCATCAGAAAAGACGGAAGCTTCATTTGGGTCAATCAGAACGCCCGCCATACATTGGACGAAAACGGCCGAGAGCTTATTTTTGCCTATTGTACCGATGTGACCGCACAAAAAAAGATGGAAGAAACCATCCGAGACGGTGTGGAAAAGTATAAAACGTTGGTCAATTCGATTCCCGGCGGCGTAAGCATGTACCATTTGGACAAAACCTTTACCCCTATTTTCCTCAGTGAGCGGGTGTATGAGCTTTGTGGCATGACGAAGGAGGAATATCAGGCAGCCACCCGCGTGTCAACGCTGGATATTCTCCATCCCGACGACAGACAGGGCTTTCTAGACGCAGTGGAGACTGCCTGTGAAAAAAGAGAAAAATTTGACTATATACACCGTACCCTGCAACAAAACGGAGACTACCGCTGGATGCGGGTGTCCGGACAGGTGATGGAAGTGCAGGATCATGTCTCCGCTTTATACGCTGTAATTACAGATATTCATGAACAAATCAAGATGGAATATGCTTTGCGTGAAAGCGAGTCCCGCTACGCAGCGGCGATCCACTCATCCAACATCAATATTTGGGAATATGATTACGCGACCGATACCATGACCATTTTCTCCAAATCCCCCAAAGTCAATCCGAACAGCAATATTGTGACGAACTACACAAGAGATGTCATTGCAGAGGGACATATCCTCGAGGAGAGCGCCCCTCTACTATTTGATATGATTGAAAAACTAAAAAACGGTGCGCCAGAGGTGAGTGCAGACCTTTGGATCCGAAACGCGTGGGGTGATGAATTCTGGTGTGAACGGGTGGTTTATACCAATGCGTTTGACGAGGACGGAAGACCGGTCAAAGCCTACTGTGTTGGGCGCGATATCACCCGTGAAAAAGAAGCGGAAAAGCGATATTATGAGGAGCGCTCTTATCGGGAAGCCATGCAAAAGGCAACCATGTCATCCATCAATATGAATTTGACCCAAAATACTATACTGGATTATAAAAGCAATTTTGCCACAGTGAGTGCCAACATGAGTGCCGCACAAACAGCACAGGACTACCTTGATGAGGTGTGCAGTGAGCTTACCTCTCAAGAAATGCAGGCGCGCCACATCGCGATGTTCAACCGTGATGCACTGCTCCGACATTTTGCAAACGGAAAAACCACGCTTTCGATGGAATTCACCAGAAGCATTGAGAACCGCGTCTATTGGGTGATGGTCACTGCCAACATGATGAAAAAGGAAAATGGAGATATTGTTGTCTTCCTGTATTCCACCGATATTACAGGTGAGCGCACCATGCAAGATATCATGAATACTGTCACACAAACGGATTATGATTTTTTGGTGGTGGTGGATGCTGTACGGGATGCGGCAACCCGCTACAGCGAAAAAAATCCAGAACATGCTTATGCTGAGACAAGCGAACATTTTGAAGCGGAGACGCAAAGCTATGTGAACCGCTACATATGTGCAGAGGATGTCCCCCGGGTAGTGGAAGAAATCACCCTCCAAAATATTCTGACCCAGCTGGAACGTCAGACAACGTACAGCATTTTTTACAGCGTCCCAGGCGCTGAAGGAAAAATTCACAAAAAACAGCTAAGATTCAGCTATATCAATCGTGACCTCAAAAGCATTTTGATGACTCGCATTGATATTACATCAGCAGTGGAGGAGCAGGAGAGAAGAAATCAAGAAATGGTTGCGGCAGTGAAAATGGCAGAGCGTGCCAATGCCGCAAAATCGGAGTTTCTCTCCCGCATCAGCCACGAGATCAGAACCCCCATGAACGCCATCATGGGGATGGATCAGCTGGCCTACCAACATCTGCATGAGCCTGATTTCATCAGGGAATGCATTGAAAAATCGCAGTATGCGTCCCGGTATCTGTTGCAGCTTTTGGGCGATATATTAGATATGTCAAAAATTGAAATTGGCAAGGTGGAACTCAAAAATGGAGTGATTTTCTGCCGCCCCTTTTTGGATGCGATCAATACCATCATTCAAACACAGGCGGCGGGTAAGTGTGTACGCTATGTGGTAACACAGTTTGAAGGCTGCAAAGGAAGCTATGTGGGTGACGGCGTTCGTCTTCAACAAATCCTAATTAACATTCTGTCCAATGCCGTGAAATTCACACCGAGCGGTGGTAGCGTGCATTTGGATATTGTGCAGATTAGTTCAGACGAAAAAAAGACAAACATTGGCTTTATCATCAGCGACACGGGCGTCGGCATCGGTACGGCATTTTTAGCGGATATTTTTAAGCCCTTTTCTCAGGAACACAATGGCACTGGATCCGGCTACGGCGGCAGTGGGCTGGGGCTAGCCATCTCAAAAAATCTTGCCGAGCTGATGGGCGGCGATATTTCAGTGGAAAGCACCGTGGGAAAAGGAACCACCTTCCGGGTACGGATTCCTCTCGGAATTCCGGAAAACGACAGTCCAGCCAGTGCGGAATCTTCTACTGTGCAGTACAATCACTCCTATGATTTCAGCGGCAAAAACATTTTGCTGGTGGAGGATCATCCACTGAATATAATGGTAGCCACTAAGTTGCTGGAACACACACATGCTCATGTGCAGGTAGCAGAAAACGGGAAAATAGGGCTGGAAATGTTTGTAACAGCCCCTGAACATACCTATGATGCTGTCCTGATGGATATCAGAATGCCAGTCATGGATGGATTGGAAGCAGCAGAGGCCATCCGGCGCTTGGACAGCCCGTGGGCGAAGCTTGTGCCAATCATTGCGATGTCGGCAAACGCCTTTGACAGGGATGTAGTCATGTCTAAAAATGCCGGTATGGACGCTCATCTAGCCAAGCCCATTGAGGCGGAGCAGCTCTATCAAACCATCTATGAGCTTGTGTTCAAAGGCAGCGAGAAAGCGGGTGGCATATCATGAATGAAGCAGCCAAGCTGCCAGAACAGTCGGATGAGGCTCGGCTGTATTGTGAAATTGTGCGGCAGTCAACTGATGGCGTTTATGTGGTCGAGCAGGAAACCCACAAGCTGCTGTATGCCAATAATGCCATGGCAAAAATCATGGAAAGTGGCGGAATTCATGATTATTTGGAGAAAAAATGCTACTCTGCACTGCGGCATCGCAGTGCTCCCTGCGAAGATTGCATTGCCTGCTCCTCCGCAGCCTCGGGGGAGACAAACGAGGTCTATCTGGACTTTTTGGCCAGATACTATTCGGTCGTCTGCCATGAAATTGAATGGAGAGGGATTCCTGCCTATATTTTTTATGTCTCTGATGTTTCAGAAGAAAAGAAATCTCTACTTGAGCTTGCCAAAACACAGCAGAAACTGGCCGCTGCGATTGATCACGCCGGGCTTGCCTATTGGGAATATGACATTGCAAATAGCCGCGCTTACTTAAACCCTATTTCCACCTCTGAATACTGTTTGAATGAAGTGCTCGAAAATTATCCTGCCAGTCTCTATGAGACGGGTGCCATTCACCCTGACAGCATCGCACAGTACAATGCGCTGATACAGCAGGTCAAAAATGGCGCACCCACCGCCAGAGCGGATATTAAGACCATCGATGCCAAGAGTAATCCGGTGTGGAAACGCGTCCGGTTTACCACACTCTTTAATGAACACAAGCAGCCCTTCTGGGCAGTAGCTACAGCGGAGAGCATCGACGATTACAAAGCACTGGAACATCGGTTTACCACCGTTTTGGAACAAAACCATATTGATACTTGGATGTATGATTTGCCCCGGCATACCATCATTCAAAATCACAACACGGAGAGAATTTATGGTATTCATGGCATGAAAATTCCGAATGTTCCGGAAAGCCTCATTGAAAAGAAACAGTGCCATGCGGATGATATAGAGCATTTTCGGGAATTTTACAGGAGGCTCCATCAGGGCGAAACCCAAGTCGCAACTACCGTGCGGCTGTGGGATATTCGCACGCATAGCTACATTTGGAAGCGCTGCACCTACACCATGCTGCCCAATCGCAACGAACAACCCATTTATGCCTTGGGCAGTGCCGTGGATGTCACCGATCAGATGGTGGTCAAGCAAAAGTATGAGGACGCCATCCAATACCGCTATCGCACCTTGGGTGAAAATGTTATTCTGGCTGGACACTGTAACGTGACCCGTAACATGATTTTAGAAGTGGAAGATAAAACCGGTTTGGATGTGGAACATCGCTTCGGTATGGTGCGAGAAGCGTTTTTTCGGGGCATCAGTTCCCTCATCCCAGACGCAGAACAGCGGCAGGCATTCTGCAAAACCTTCGACAATGAACACATGAAAAACAGCTTTGAACTGGGAATTACCCAGCACGACTTTGATTGCGCCGTTAGCCTTGGCGGGGGGCGCGGCCTTCGCTGGATTTCCGTCCATGTGGACACAGCTTTGCAGCCGGAAACAGGCGAACTGATTGGCTTCCTCACAGTGACGGACGTCTCTGCCAGCAAGATGCAGGAGCAGGTTTTAGATGCGGTGATTCAATTTGACTATGATTTTGTAGCTCACCTGAATCTGCATTCCAACATTACAGTGTTTTATAATAGCAAAAAACAGATGGCGCAGCTTAAGGACTATGAGTATGGAGTTCCCTATTCCTACACCGATTCCATTGAACGCACAGCAGAGCGTTATATCATAGATGAGGATAAGCCAGTGTATGCAGAAAATATGTCCCTTGAAAATATAGCGCAGCAACTTCGCAAGAAGGACAGCTATGAATTTACCTATCACCTGCGGGAGCCAAACGGCGAAATCCGCACCAAGAAAACCCGGTTTTCTATGCATGATAGGGCGGCGGGAATTGTGGTGTTCAGTCGCGCTGATGTAACCGATATGTTAGCGCAGCAGGAAAAGCAAAAGATTGCCCTCTCGGAATCCTTGGCCATTGCCCAGCAAGCAAATAATTCCAAATCACAGTTTCTCTCTTCTATGAGCCACGACATTCGAACGCCTATGAATGCCATCATCGGAATGTGTAAGTTGGCAATTGTGGACGAAGGAAATGCTCGGCAAGTACACGAGAGTTTACAGGTGATTGAGCAATCTTCCGCGTTGTTGCTGTCTATGATTACAGATATTTTGGACATGAACCGCATCGAAAGCGGAAAGATGGTTCTCACCAATGAGTCGTTTTCCTTTTCGGAGCAATTAGAACTTGCCGGAGAGAGAGCGCGGGCTCTGGCAAGTAAAAAACATCAAAACATTGAGGTCATTATGGACATTGCCCATGACACTTGCTGTGGTGATATTGTGCGCATTCACCGTGTGATTGACAACATCCTCGCCAATGCGCTGAAGTTCACGCCCGAGGGTGGTACCATTACCTACAGACTCTCCGAGTCGATGCTGGAGCACAAACAGATTAGTCTCTACCGCTTTGAAATTTCCGATACCGGAATCGGAATCAGTCCCGAGCAGCAATTGCACATTTTCGAACCATTCTATCGTGTGCAAAACGCAATGACCGCACAAATAGAGGGAACCGGTTTGGGGCTATCTATCGTCAAAAGTATTGTAGACTATATGGGTGGGACCATTGATTTGCGCAGTACTCTTGGTGTGGGAACAACCTTCGCCATCGAGCTTCCGTTGCGATTTATCAAGAAAATCTCATCTGAGGCAGCGACGGAAAAAGCACAACTGTGTTCCTGCAATTTATCCGGTGCTCATGTGCTACTTTGTGAGGATCACCAGTTAAATCAGCTTGTAGCGAAAAGACTTTTGGAAAAAGTGGGCGTTGCCGTCACCATCGCGGATAACGGACAGCTTGGTTATGATGCCTTTGTCAGAAGTACACCAGGGGTCTTTGAAGCCATTTTAATGGATATTCAAATGCCGGTCATGAACGGATATGAAGCCACCCATGCGATTCGGGAATGTAGTCATCCTCAGGCAAAGACAGTCCCCATCATCGCTATGACTGCCAATGCCTTTGCGGAGGACATCCAAAAAAGTATTGATTCCGGCATGAATGGCCATTTGACAAAGCCTATCGAACCTAAAATTCTCTACCAAATGCTGCGTGACCTGCTGCCCAATGGATCTGTCGGCACGGCGGCTGAATCACAAAACACACTTGCATATGGCGTACACTGACCGCCCACAGCAGATCATTTGTTGGAGATCCCTTATCATACGTTTCCAACATCCGAAAATAATAGAGGATGAAAAAGGATGAGAAATGGAGCAGCTATCGCTTGGCAAAAGGAATGGGACAGCCTTGCCAAGCGAGAAAAGGCCTATCTCAAACAGAACGCGGGGAAAAAGGCATCCGCTCTCAACACCCTCCTTGCAGACAATGTCCCGCAAAAATTGCAGAAGACTCTGAATGTGGCGTTTGCCAAGGCGTTTCGCCTGATGTTTGACA
>JAVVPJ010000068.1:6153-6417 GCA_036655815.1 Oscillospiraceae bacterium | reverse complement strand
CCATGTTGCCCCCCGAACGTCCCCTCCAGAAGTTTCCACCACCCACGACAATTCCGATCTCAACGCCCAGTCCCACGCACTCCTTGATACTTTCACAAATTTTGAGTACGACGTCATATTCCAACCCAAAGCCACGTTCGCCCGAAAGCGCCTCGCCGCTGAGCTTGAGAAGAATTCTCTTGTACTTGACCAACATTGAACCATCCCAATCATTTTCTTTCTATTTTACATGAATCGGCATTTGCTGTAAAGGTCTATCCGGTA
>JAVVPJ010000068.1:5014-6143 GCA_036655815.1 Oscillospiraceae bacterium | reverse complement strand
AGGGAGTTTCTGTAATCAGAAAATTAATTTTTTAGCAAATTGGATATTCCATTGACAATTGATCCATGTGGATATATGATATGGTGAATCATTTTTCAGGCGTTAATTTGATCAAAATGAAAGAGGGTTGCATCAATGGAAGCCTTGGATTCCGAGGTTCCTCTCCCCAAACCGATGAAGGTTGCCGGCATTGTCTATAATTTAAAAAAAGAGCAGGATTCCGGCGTTATTGACGCCGAGGCAGAGTATGATAACATCGAAACTGTTCATGCCATCCGGCAGGCGCTGGAAGAGGGAGGACTGCGAACAGAACTATTGGAAGCAGATGAATTTCTGTTTGACAAGCTGCGTCGCAATTCCATCGACATGGTTTTCAACATTGCCGAAGGCATGAGCGGGCGGGGGCGTGAAGCCCAGATTCCAGCGCTTCTCAACATGTTGGGAATTCCTTTCACCGGTTCGGATGAGACTACTCTGTGTCTCGCGCTGGATAAAGCGCTAACCAAACGACTCCTCGCTACCTATCATATACGCACTCCAAAATATGCTGTTATTTCATCCGGCAGAGCATCCTGCTTGTCGCGCTTGCATTACCCCATCATCATAAAACCTAACGCCGAGGGCTCGAGCAAGGGAATCTCCGATCTGAGCATCGTCGAGTCTCCCGCAGCGCTGCACGAGTTGGTTGAGCGCAATCTTGCGATGTATGAGGGAGACATGCTGGCCGAAGAGTACATTGAGGGTCGTGAGTTTACGGTAGGCCTTTTAGGCAATGGCAGCGAAACACGCGTCTTTCGTCCCATGGAGATTGTCTATGAATGCGAAACCCAAAATTCCTATCATGTGTATAGTTATAGCGTAAAGCAGGATTTTCAGCGTTATGTGCATTATGAATGTCCCGCCACGCTCTCATGTGAAATCGAGCGTGAAATGATGGATGCAGCCCGAAAAGTGTATGATATATTGGGATGTCGCGACTGTGCCCGCGTTGATTTCCGACTTGCGTCTGATGGCAAAATCTATTTCATTGAAATCAACCCTCTGCCCGGCCTCGCACCCGGCTATAGCGACTATCCCATGCTGGCTGCATACTGTGGTCTGCCCTATGGGGAATTGGTTCGTAGTGTTC
>JAVVPJ010000068.1:0-5004 GCA_036655815.1 Oscillospiraceae bacterium | reverse complement strand
ACTTTGTTGGGACTGCGAGGTGACGCAACATGCCTGATGAGTATGACCTGTCTTGCGACTGGAACGACTGGGAATGGCAGTTCTCCCACCGCATCACGACAGTGGAGGCTCTCTCTCACATCCTCGACCTGACTGAACAGGACAAAATCGATATTTCTCGTTGCCTGGGAAGTTTTCGAATGGCCATCACCCCATATTATGCTTCTCTCATGACAGCAAACGATCAAAACGACCCCATCCGCCGCCAAGCAGTGCCGTCTGTGGAAGAACTGGCTCCCTGTGAGGACGATATGTCAGACCCCCTTGACGAAGAAGGTGACAGCCCTGTTCCTCACATCGTCCATCGTTATCCTGACCGGGTGCTGTTTCTGGTGACGCTCAAATGCTCCATGTACTGCCGTCACTGCACCCGTCGCCGCGCCGTAGGAGAAGAAGATCACTTCATCTCTGAACATGATTTTCACAATGCCCTCACCTACATTCGTACCCATACCGAGATTAGAGATGTCCTCATTTCTGGTGGCGATCCGCTGGTCATGAGCACCAAAAAGCTGGAGCACATCATTGCCAGCGTACGCGCGATTCCCCATGTGGACATCATTCGGATTGGTACCCGTGTGCCTGTGGTGCTTCCGATGCGGATCACCGACGATCTTCTGGCGATGTTGAAAAAATATCAGCCTATCTGGATTAACACGCACTTCAACCACCCCCGAGAAATCACGACCTCATCGGAACGGGCCTGTGCCGCCATCGTGGACGCAGGAATCCCGCTTGGAAATCAAAGTGTGTTGCTGCGCGGCATCAACGATGATATTTCCGTGATGAAGGAGCTTTTGCTCCATCTGGTTCACATGCGTGTGCGTCCCTATTATTTATATCAGTGCGACCTGAGCCGCGGCATTGCTCACTTTCGCACACCGGTCGATACTGGGATTGAGATCATCCATGCGCTAACGGGGAATATTTCAGGTTATGCCGTGCCTAAATATGTGATCGACGCGCCGGGAGGTGGTGGAAAAATCCCAATCAACTACAACTATGTACTCTCAAGGGATGACCGCATGGTCGTTATGGAAAACTATCGAGGACAGCGTTGTCATTATCCACAGCCAATACGGTATTCCTGATTTTGGCATACGTAAGCGGATGTAATCGTGTAATGTCATGAAGCTTTACACCATTGCATCCGCTTTTTATGTGCTCATAGCAAATCTACAAATGGGTTATCTTGCGGTTGCAGGAAGGAAATACATCACCGCGTGATCTGCCTTGCTCCATGCACACCTTCCACACCCTCTTGCAATGCGCTCATTTCGCATTGGTTTCCAAGATGACGCTATTGCTTTTTAAAATGTGACTGATCCACCCCACAGATCGGGCAGATATAATCCTCCGGCTCACCATCGAGAGGCCCTTCATGAACATAACCACAAATCTCGCAGATCCACCGCTCCTTGCCCTGCACTACAGCGGAGGTGAAATCCTCTTTGCGGTAGGTCGGAGCATTTTTGGGTGCCTTTCCCTTGACGACCTCATGGTAGTAGGCATAACTCATCGGCCGCCCCACAATGCCACCTTGCGTGTCCCGAACACGGGCCGTAAAGATCACATGGCTCTCAGTATCTAGCATAGAGAGAATGTCACAGATCAAAAATCCAGTGCAGGCCTCTTCCAACAAGGGAATCCCATCCTCGATTAGGTGATAGGCCAGCCCTTCATACTTTTCACAATCACGTGCCGAGAAGAATCCCAGCTGTGAAATAGCGATAGGCCGGGTCTGCTCTGAGACAATCGACACCGAAAAGCTCATCGTGCGACGCATCGCACCACAGGTGTAATTATTCTTGCTCATGCTCACCGAAATAATGGGGTCTTGTGCCGTGACCTGCATCACCGTGTTCACAATACACCCCACTGGACGTCCACCGTCGTTGACACCGATCGCATAAATCCCATAGGAAAGCTGGCTAAGAACCTGACTGTCCATCTTGTTTCCCTCTCACTTCAATCAAAGTGGCAGGTCTCCTCCACTTTGGCTTTTACTCTTTTGGGCGTTGAGGCAATCGGAACAGATGCCAAACAGCACCAGCTCGCCTCCGTTGATTTGATGCCCCTGCACCCCGCTCAACAAGCGTTCCCAATCGATTGGGTTATCAATGTCAATGATCGTCTCGCAGTGCTCACAACGCAAATGGCAGTGCGGCTGCACCCGCGCATCATAGCGATCAGGGGAATTTGGCAAATGTAGCCGCAACAGGCTCTGGTGCGCACAAAGCTGATTGAGGTTTCGATAAACTGTAGCTAGACTCAAAAATGGCTGGCTGGCCTTGAGGCCGTTGTATATCTCTTCGGCCGTTGGATGTGTGCTGGCATGCCGCACCACATCCAAAATCAACTCACGCTGTTTTGAATAGTTCATAACAATCACCTAAATATAATAGTAATCATTCTTATTTTAATTCTTTTTAGGAGAAAGTCAAGTGCAAGTTATGCCAGCACAATACATTCTTCTCATTTTCCCTTCATTATTCCGTCATCTTTTGAATCACATGATAATACTTGTTCATATAGCCGTCAAATCTCCCGACATATTCCCCATCAGTTGCCTCATGCGCATGCTTAAGGTACTCATGTGCTCCGTAATCGGGACGATTTTCTGTCTCTAAAATATGCACGCCAATGTTGGAACAATGATCTGCAATGCGTTCCAGGTTGGTTAGCAGCTCCAGAAAAATGATGCCGGCATGGACGTTGCAAGTGCCTTGCTTCAAGCGCTCCACATGCCGGTCCTTGAGCGTCTCGACAATGGCATCCACAGTCTCCTCAAGCGGCTCAATCTGCCGGGCAAGCGTAATATCACAGCGTTCGACGGCCGTGGCAGAATCCACAAGGATCTCATTGACAGCCTGCGAAAGCACTTCAATTTCCTCAATGGCCAGTTTTGAAAAGCTTGCGCCGTTCTGATCCAGGTCAAACGCGCATTCCATAATATTGATGGCATAGTCCCCTACACGCTCATAGTCCTTGATGATGTGAAGCATTTTGGAAACCGATCGGCTGTCGCTGTCAGACAATTGCGAGGACGCCAGTCTGATCAAATAATTTTCCAGCTTATCCTCAAGCTTGTCTATGGTATTCTCTGCCTCACGAATACGGTCAGCCGCTTTATACTCATATTTCGTCAGCAGCAAAATGCTATCCCGATAATTTTGCTGGGCGATCTGGCTCATCCGTTGCAAGACATGACCCGCCTGCTGAAGCGCTAGTGAGGGAGAATATAAAAAGCGATCATCCAGCAAACTCTGCACATTGTCCTGACGTTCCCCATCCGACTCACGGATCGACAGCTGCGCCAGTTTGACCAGCACCTGAGAAAACGGGATAAACAAAAGCGTCACAGTGAGATTGAAAACCGTATGGAAGTTGGCAATCCCGGTTCGTCCCACTGATAAATTCCAAAATGACGGTGTGCCAAACAGCGCTTTTCCTGCGTAGATCGCCACCAAAAAGACCACTGTGCCAACAATATTGAAATAGAGATGAATCAGTGCCGAACGCTTGGCATTGCGGGAAGCACCAACGGAAGAGAGCAGCGAAGTGATGCAGGTTCCGATATTCTGACCCATAATAATAGGAAATGCCGTAGAAAATCGCACCATTCCCGTAGAGGAAAGTGCCTGCAACATGCCAATTGAGGCCGCTGATGACTGGATTACCGCTGTAATCAACGTGCCCACCAGAACGCCCAATACCGGATTGGACATGGCCGCCAAAATCTGCGGGAAAATCGGAGATGCTTGCAGTGGCTTAACCGCTGCTTCCATTGCGAACATCCCCGCGAACAGAATGCCAAACCCCACCAGCATCTGTCCTATTTCCTTGCGCTTCGCCTTTTTCGAGGTCATGAACATCAAAATTCCAATGATCGCCGCTGCGGGCGCCAAGGTTGTAGGCTTGAACAGTTGAATCCAAAGGCTGTCGCTTTGAATGTCTGAGAGGCGAATGATTTGCGCTGTGATCGTAGTGCCAATGTTGGCACCCATAATCACGCCCACTGCCTGCCTTAGTTGCAGAATACCCGCATTGACCAAGCCAACTACCAAGACGGTGGTAGCTGAGGACGACTGAATCAGCGCGGTGACGACAGCACCTAACGCCACGCTTGCAAAAATATTGTTGGTCAGCCTTTCAAGGGCTTTCTCCATTTTCCCGCCCGACAGTTTCTCAAGCCCATTGCCCATTACTGTCATTCCATATAAAAACAAGGCCACGCCGCCACCAAGCGACACAAGATTCACAATGCTCATCTTTTTCCCCTTTATGACATCATTACTGCATTCTCGACAATTCTCCCTTTATTTTTTCATTATAGCATGAACCTGGCATTTTCTCACGCTATCCTGTGGAAAATTTTATATCTGTAGAAGGTGAGGCTCAAGGAAATCTCCTGAAATCACATAAAAGTCAGCATTGAGCAAGATTGTTTTACCATTTAATGATTGACCACGCGTCGAAAATAGAGTAAAATTATCTAAAATAAGGAGGTCTGTAAATGGAAGAAATACATGCTCTCATCGTCCACTGTCTGGATAAGGTTCTTGCATACCGTCGCCACATCCACGCGCACCCTGAACTGAGTCAGGAAGAACGTACAACGGCGCAGTTTGTTGCCGGTGTCTTGCGTGAGATTGGGCTTTCCCCCATAGAAGGCCTGGGCGGCTACAGCGTTGTCGCTGTCATTCAAGGCAATAAGGGCCCCGGAAAGTGCATCGGCTTGCGTGCGGATATTGATGCCCTTCCCCTACATGAAACGACCAGTCTGCCCTACGTTTCTCAAAATGAGGGTATCTGCCATGCGTGCGGCCACGATATGCACACCGCCATGTTGCTTGGTTGTGCTCATGTGCTTTATCATTTGCGCGACCAATTCTCCGGTTGTGTCAAGCTGATCTTTCAGCCGGCAGAAGAATCGGTACTCTCGGGCGGCGCACCTGATATGAT
>JAVVPJ010000067.1:0-6420 GCA_036655815.1 Oscillospiraceae bacterium | reverse complement strand
GATGATTGCAGGCGGAATCGTGTTGGGCGCGTTGACCGGTCGTATGCAACAGGTTTCGGCGGCGGCACTCGGTGAGAGCCTGCGCGCGGTAGAGCTGGTGATTTCGTTGACAGGGAGTTTTTGCCTGTGGGGCGGCATGATGCGCGTGGCCGAGGCAGCGGGCATGACCCGTGCGCTTGCCAGACTGGCCTCTCCCGTGACGCGCAGACTGTTTCGGGGGTTGCGCCCCGACGGCGCTGCGATGGGAGCCATCTCAATGAATCTGGCGGCCAATCTGTTGGGACTGGGGAATGCCGCTACCCCGTTGGGAATCACAGCAATGAAGGAGATGGAAAGGGAAGAGCATGCTGGCGACACAGCAACCGACAGCATGGCAATGTTTGTGGTACTCAATACCGCGTCGCTGCAACTCTTACCGACCACGACAGCTATGCTGCGCACGGCGGCTGGTGCACAGACGCCTCTGGATATTCTGCCGGCTGTCTGGGTCGCATCGGCGGTATCGGTTGCGTCAGGCATTGCCGTTTCACGATGGCTGGCCGGATTCTGGAGATAGGGCCGTGTCATCTGTTGGAGATTGGGCCATTCCTGTTCTCCTGTGTGTGATCGTGACAACCGGATTTCTGCGGGGCGTAGATGTGTTTGACTGCTTTTTGCAGGGCGCACGCAGTGGTGTGGGCATCGCGCTGCGCATTTTGCCCGCACTTGTAGGACTGATTACAGCAGTGGGAATTTTCAAAGCCTCTGGGGCACTCGACCTTTTGACTTGTGCGCTGGCGCCGTTGACCGAACGCATCGGGCTGCCAGGTGAGCTAATTCCGCTGGCGCTTTTGCGCCCGGTTTCCGGAAGCGGCGCGATGGTGATCTTTAACGATCTGCTGGCTACCTATGGACCAGACAGCTTTATTGGGCGTGTAGCTAGCGTGATGGAAGGCTCAACCGAAACGACTTTCTATACCATTGCGGTCTATTATGGAGCGACAGCCATTCGGCGCACACGGCATACCGTTCCGGCGTCGATCACAGCGGATCTGGTGGGATTTTTCATGAGTGCGTTGATGGTGAGAATTTTTTTCAAACAATAAGGAAAATACGCTGACCACTTGACAACACATCTAAAAAGAGGTATACTAACAAAGTAGAAACCGTAGATGGGGAAGTAAAACCGATGATCGGGTGTACAGAGAGCGGGGACCGGGCTGAGAGCCTCGCTACAGCGGATCGGAACAATGGACTCCAGAGGGCGCGACGAACAGAAAGAGATTTCTTAGTATCCCGCGACGTGCGCGCACGTTACAGCGCGGCCGCTTTGTTGGAAGCGGGACGAGGCGCATCGTGATGCGCAAACCAGGGTGGTACCGCGGTTGATGATTTCAGCCGTCCTTGAGGCAGTTGCTTCAAGGACGGCTTTTTGTCGTTTTAAAATCAGAAACCCACCATGAAATCACTGCCTTTGACGTCTCACGGATCATGGCATTTTATCATCCCCCGCATCATGTTTATTCACGATTCCGCACGCTGCAAGGAGAAAATGATGATTATGCAAATCAAACCAGAGTGCCTCTGCCACATTCGCACACAAATCGCGCATGCCATGAAAAGTCCATACTATAGTGCTAAGTTTTCAGGAATTTCGGCCGATGAGATTCAAACACAGGCCGATTTTGAACAACTGCCATTTTCGGATAAAGCAGATCTGCGCAATGCCTATCCGCTTGGTCTGCAAGCAGTTCCGAATGAGGAAATCATACGCATCCATTCGTCTTCGGGGACAACGGGACAGGCTGTGATCATCCCCTATACCCGCCGAGATGTTGAAAACTGGAGCATCATGATGGCACGCTGTTTTGAAATGAGTGGCCTGACCAAAACAGATCGCGTCCAGATCACCCCCGGCTATGGCCTGTGGACGGCTGGAATTGGATTTCAGGCTGGCTGTGAGCGGCTGGGAGCCATGTGCATTCCTACCGGACCGGGAAACACCGAACGACAGCTGAAAATGATGCTGGACCTTAAAACCACGGCCATCGCCGCCACGTCAAGTTATGCATTAATCTTGGCTGAACAGATTGAAAAACAAAATCTGAGAGAACATCTGGCATTGCGCTGTGGGATCATCGGCTCGGAGCGATGGAGCGCCAAAATGCGGCAACGCATCGAAAAGGGATTGGGCATCGAGTTGTTTGATATCTATGGCCTTACTGAGTGCTACGGCCCCGGCATCGCAAACGAGTGTCACTACCATGATGGGTTGCACTATTTTGACGATTTTGTTTATTTTGAGGTGATCGACCCGTCAACCGGTCAGGTGCTGCCTCAGGGAGAAACGGGGGAACTGGTCATCACGACCCTGTGCAAAGAGGGTGCGCCGCTCATCCGCTATCGCACCCATGATCTGACCCATTTGATCACCGATCCCTGCCCCTGCGGAAGTGCTTTTCCACGGCATGGGCGCATCATTGGACGCACCGATGATATGATCAAGATCAAGGGAACCAACATTTTTCCTGCGCAGGTTGATATGCTGCTCGGTTCTGTGGCCGGCGCCAGCAGTGAATATCGCCTGCGGCTGGACCGCAAGGAGGGACGTGATCGCCTGACAGTACTCTTTGAGTGCGAACAGGATGCAGACAATGTTGCAGTGACCCATCAGGTGATCGCCGCATTTAAGAGCCAAATCGGCATTAAAGTGGAAGCATTGCCCTATCCCATTGGCGGATTGGAACGCAGCGAGAAAAAAACGCAGCGCGTCATTGATGAGCGCAATGTGTAGCATGTGATACACACGCACGTGATGTTGGGATGCTCCTAAGCAAGGAGAATGACGAAGCAGTTGGCAAGCAGGGATGGCAGATGAAGTTTCAGGCGGCCCATCACAGCAACCCATGGCTTGGCAAAGGTGGACATCCAGCAAAAAATCGTTTGGCATATGACGCCGTGAAACATTTTGATCTGTTTCGCGGCAGTTTTGTATCCTGTGAACCATGCAAACAGGTTTGACCGAGCAGAAATTGATGCATTCCCCACGCAGTTCATTCGACAGATCTCAGGACGAAAGTCAAAAAAACGGGATGGGGATCACAAAAACACACAAGCCGTGTGAGCGAAACTGAAAATTCCACAATATTTTACAAGAAAAATTTTCCTTTCTGTTGCAAATGCAGAACGTTTTATGTAAAATGGATACTAGCAACACTAGAGGACTGTTATTCTTGACAGTGAGAGGGGATTCGCATGTCTAACCGTTTATTTCAGGGCATCATCCACCAAATGAGGGATTCAATTGATCGTGTGATCGGTATTGTGGATGACACAGCTCATGTCATTGCCTGCTCTGATCTGTCCAAGCTTGATTCCTCACGGGAATACTTGGCATTGGATTTGGGAGAGGGGCGCACCTTCGTGAGGGACGGCTACACCTACAAGCCCTTCGGACAGGGACAGCGGCCTGAGTATGCCGTCTTTGTAGAGGGCTCCGATGAGATGGCCGGGCGATACGCGGGCATTCTTGCAGTAGCAGCTGGGGGCATCAAACAGTACTATGATGAGAAATATGACCGTGGTAATTTTATTAAAAACGTGATTCTTGACAACATTCTGCCGGGCGATGTCTACATCAAGGCACGGGAATTGCACTTCAACACCGATGTGACGCGCGTGTCACTGCTGGTGCGGATTGTTTCAGCTTCAGGCGTATCGGCATTTGAGGTCATTCAAAGCCTTTTTCCAGACAAGCAGAAGGACTTCGTATTTAGCATCTCCGAATCAGATATCGTGATTGTGAAGGAGATCAAACCGGGCATCGAGTCGAAGGATCTTGAAAAGCTGGCACGCTCCATCGTCGATACACTTTCGAACGAGTTTTATACACGGGTCGTGGTGGGCATTGGAACGGTGGTGGTCGGTGTCAAGGAATTGGCCCGTTCCTTCAAGGAGGCACAAGTCTCACTGGAGGTCGGGAAGGTGTTTGACACCGAAAAAAGCATCGTGCGCTATGACAATCTGGGGATTGCGCGCCTGATCTACCAGCTTCCAACGACACTGTGTGAAATGTTCCTCAAGGAGGTCTTTCTCAAAGGCTCTATTGACAGCCTAGACAAGGAGACATTGTTTACGATTCAAAAGTTTTTCGAAAACAATCTCAACGTCTCGGAGACTTCCCGCAAGTTATTCGTGCATCGCAATACGTTAGTCTATCGGCTTGAAAAAATTAAAAAGCTTACGGGACTGGATCTGCGCGAGTTTGATCATGCCATTGTGTTCAAAGTGGCGCTGATGGTTAAAAAATATCTTACCGCCAATCCTGTCAAATATTGATATGTGCGGCGAGGAGAGAGAACGTTCTGCGTTCGTGGCGCTGCCGATGGCAACACCGCGACGATAGCGTTTGTGAGGGTGACACATGGTACTGTTCGAAAACGTGACAAAAACCTATGATGGCAATACGCATGCCCTCAACGATGTGAGTCTGCACGTTGATAAGGGCGAGTTTGTGTTTATTGTGGGCGCATCGGGAGCGGGTAAGAGTACGCTGCTCAAACTCATTCTCCGCGAGGAACTGCCTACAACGGGCAAGGTTGCAGTGGGAGGCGTGGATGTTTGTCGCCTCAAAGCAAGACAAATCCCCTATTATCGGCGGGGCATTGGCGTAGTGTTTCAGGATTTTAGGCTGATTCCACAGATGACCGTTTACGACAACATTGCCTTTGCACTGCGCGTGACCAATGTCTCCAGCCGGGAAATCAAGCGTCGTGTGCCCTATGTGCTTGATCTGGTCGGGCTATTGTCTAAGGCCAAGCGCAGCCCGGAACATCTATCTGGTGGAGAACAGCAGCGTGTGGCGTTGGCGCGAGCATTGGTCAACAATCCAGCCCTGCTGATTGCCGACGAGCCGACAGGCAACATCGACCCGGCTATGAGCTGTGAAATTGTTGAGTTACTGAGCGAAATTAACAAATGTGGGACAACGGTGCTCATGGTGACGCACGAGCATAGCCTCGTCAGTCGCTTTAACCATCGTACCATTGTCATAGACGGCGGACGTGTGGCCGCCGATGGCAGAATGGGAGGAAAACGTGCGCGGCAGCAGCTTTAATTACTTGATCAAGGAGGGCGTGCGCAACATCCGGCAGAATCGGCTCATTGCACTGGCAGCCATCGGTGTGCTGGTGTCCTGCCTGCTTCTGGTGGGAGCGTCGGTGCTCTTTTCTCTGAATATTAACAGCATGGTGGGGTACTTTGAAACGCAAAACGAAGCGGTTGCATTTTTGGAGGACAGTGTTGAGGGCGATCAGTTGACGGCCTTGGACCAGAAACTGCGCAAGATTGAGAACATCTCGTCGGTTACGTTTGTCAGCCGTGACGAGGGACTCAAAGGCTGGATGGAACAGCTGGGCGATGACGGAACACTGCTGGACTGGCTTGTGGAGGACAATCCTCTGCAAAATTCCTATCGTTTTGTGGTTCGTGATCTTTCTCAGATGAGTGAAACACTCGATGCAGTGCGCGCCCTGCAAGGGGTGGAATCCATCAGTGCGTCCTACGAAGTGGCGCAGGCAGTCACCGGACTCAAGCAGGCCGTTTCAATGGGAGGGCTCTGCGTGATCGTGATTCTGGCGGGGGTGTCACTGATGATTGTGGCCAATACCATCCGCCTGACGATCTTCAACCGCCGCAAGGAAATCAGCATCATGAAATATGTGGGGGCGACTGATGCCTTTATCCGGCTCCCTTTCTTATCGGAGGGCATTTTACTGGGGGCTATTTCGGCTACGCTCGCGTTTCTTCTGCTGTGGGGTGGATATACTGCGTTTGGCACATGGATTACCCAAAGTGCGCTGTCATGGGCACATATTGTTTCTGACAATTTTGTGCCATTTCGCAGTGTGGCGGTGCGAATCTATCTTTATTTTATCGGCGCGGGTGCCGGGATTGGTGCGCTGGGCAGTGCATTCTTTGTGGGTAAATATTTGAAGGTGTGACAAACCTTGAAACGATTCAACACGGTCTGCATCTTCCTGCGGTGCAGCAGACAAGAAGGAGAGACGTTCATGAGAGGAAGACATTTGTGCGCTGTGCTGTTGGCACTTTTGGTGTTGACGATCGGCGCGCTGCCTTCGGTTGCGGCTGATGCGACGTCAACGGCAGCACAAACAGCTCCGGCCGATTACAAGGATGCGCTGGGTGCGTTGTCATCCAAGTATGATGAGCTGGAAAAACAGCAGGCAGCCATTCAGAAAAACATCAACAAGGCCAAGAATGAGAAGGATAAGAAGCTGGCCGAGAAAAAACAGATTGATAACCAAATCTATGGAGTGCGCCAGCAGATTGATGTGCTGACGCAGAAGATAGCACTGTTGGAGGAGAATATTCTTGAACGGCAGGCCGCACTGGAAAATCAGGAGATCGGAATCAAGGATA
>JAVVPJ010000066.1:0-6424 GCA_036655815.1 Oscillospiraceae bacterium | reverse complement strand
AGATCGGCCATAGCCGCATCGGGTGCCACAACGGTGACGGCGCGATAGTGGTTAGCGGGCCACAGCGTTTTTGGATTGATGATATGATGAATGCGCTGGCCATTGAGCCAGAAAAAACGTTGATAATCTCCGCTGGTGGCGACGGCCAGATCGGAAAGCAACAGATTTGCCAGTGAGGGTGCATCCCCCAAAATAGGCATATTCGGGTTTTGCACCCCGATATGCCAGCCAAGGCGTCCCTCAGGAGGAGCAAAGACCCGAACATTACCACCGCTGGAAATGGCAAGACGGGTCAGACCGGCCGCTGTCAATTCCCGTCCCACCAGCTCAGTAGCGTAACCCTTGGCGACGGCACCCACATCCAGAAGAATTCCGGGAGAGAGCCGTGCTGTTTGTGCAGTGTGATCCAGCGCGAGTACATTCCCTTTAGCATCGTTGGCCGCACGCAACAGTGCGGCGGGATCTGGCATATCTTTTGGGGCGTCGTTGGACGATGCCAGAATACATTGACGCCATGCATCAGTGACACGTCCCATTGCAGGATCGACCACACCGCCGGTAGCATCTCTGCCTTGTAGCATGTATGAGAGCAGATCAAACAGCTCGTGGGGTAGAACAACCGCATCCGTTTGTCCCCGGATATTTAAGGAAGCCAAATTGACAATTCCATCATATTCACGAAAACGGTCATAAATGTGGCTGAGTTCGGTAAACCTATCCATGGCGGCATCGGTCAGATGATGGAACTCCTCCTCGGAGGGCGACTCGGCTGTAATTTGAATAACGGTATCAAACACCCCCCAAAAAGTGACCGTATAGCGCCGCAGCGGTGGATGGCAGGACAAGGCCGTCAAACCCAGCACTACTGCAAGCAATAACCAGCTTTTAGTTTTTTTCACAAACATCTCTTCCCTCAAGGGATAGTCTTTCCCGCCGGACAATGAAATAACCCCATGAGGGTTCCGACGGATGGATGCTCTATTGAAATTTTGGAGGAAGCAAACTTATGAAACGTACTGTTGTTTTTCTCGCGGTGATTGGTCTGCTGCTGACGGCCTGCGGCACATCGTCATCTTCTAAGGCGCCCGTCGCGTCCGTACCCTCTTCAAATCTTACCAGTGCCATGCCGCCTATTTCGAGTGAGCATGCCAGTACCCCTGCGACACCTTCCGGTATACGAGTCGGGCTGGGTGTGGTAGCAACGACAGATGAATCAAAGGGAGCGGGCGACGGCGCCAATGCAATGGCACAGGCCAATGTGGCGGTCTGCGCGTTGGCTGTCGATGACAAAGGCACCATTTTATCAGTTAAATTTGATACCGTGCAGACCAAGATCGGGTTTGATGTAGCGGGCGCCCTGATGGGCGATGTCAAGGAACCGGTCAAAACCAAGAAGGAGCTGGGAAATGACTATGGCATGAAAGCTGCCTCGGGCATTGGAAAAGAGTGGTATGAACAAATCAACGCCTTGGAAAAGTGGATGTTGGGTCAGACGGTGGGCGATGTACTCGCCATGAAGGTTTATGAGCGTGATGCGCACCATACCCATGTACCTGAGGAAGAAGATCTCAAAACATCAGTGACCATTTCAGTTACCGATCAGCTTCGCGCATTGGAAAAGGCATTTCTTGACGCCAAATAATTCATTTTGGGCTACGCTCCCTTCGCGAACCTGATGTTCGCGAAGGGATTTTTAATTTATTTACAATTTGGAAATCAACTTACGCAATCGTAATTATATAATTTCAATTACAAGTTATATAATTATAATTTGTAATTATTGAATTAAAGGTGCGAATAACTTGTGAGTAAAAGTGTATACAGTATCGTCCTGTCAGACGGGGTGGTCGAATTGATTGATGCAATGGCCACACGGAAGGGGATGAGCCGTTCTACAACCATCAACAATATCCTGGCAGATCATCTTTCCATGGTTACGCCTGAAAAGCGTGTGCAGGAGATCTTAGCGCAGGCAGAACGACTGCTGGATGACAGTACATTCCAGATGCTGCCTACGCTGGCAGACGGGCTGCTGGCCGTGCGTGCCCCCGTGCGTTTTAAATACAATCCCACCGTGCGCTGTGTGGTGGAGCTTTGTCCGGCTCCATCCGGTATGCAGGGGGAATTGCGCGCGGCCGCTCGCACTCAGAGTGTCCAGTTGATCGAGGCGCTCAACGAATTCTTCGTGATGTTTGCTCATTACTCCGGATTTGCAAGCACGGCTTGCCACGTCGAGGGTGGACGTTTCACATTGGGATTTTTGCTGCCTGTTGCCGATGGAGACGAGGCAGCGGCCTATATCGCTGATCTACTGCAAACCATGCAACGAGCTATGCAGGGCTTTTTTGCGGCACATCCCGACAGGGCAACCTGCGCAGCGGCCGTTCGCGAGATTTGCACAAACGGGTGATCGCCTACGTGGCCCTCGACTCCAAAACAAAACATTCAAACACGAGTCAATGATAGGAGGTTTTGCTATGAATACCAACAAATTAACCCAAAAGTCAGCCGAAGCCATCCGCACGGCACAGGAGTTGGCGGCAGAGTACGGAAACAACCAAATTGAACAGGAACATCTGTTGCGCGCTCTGCTGGAGCAGGAGGGTGGATTTCTGCCGCGCGTGCTGCAAAACTCCGGCGTGGATGCTTCTGGAAAGATCTATGTGTCACAGGATGTGGATCGTGCGCTCAATGCGGCAGAACAAGAGGCAGAACGGCTGGGCGATGAATACACGTCGGTGGAGCATCTGATGCTTGCACTCATGAAACAGCCTGGGCGGCCACTGCAAAGCTTGTTCTCATCGTTTCAGGTGGATGAGGGGCGCTATCTCAAAGCGCTGGCGGCGGCGCGAGGCAATACCCGCGTCACCAACGACAATCCCGAAGCCACTTATGAAGCACTCAAAAAATATGGTTATGATCTGGTGGAACGTGCCAAAGCCAACAAGCTTGATCCCGTAATCGGACGTGATGCGGAAATTCGCAATGTCATCCGCATCCTTTCGCGCAAGCAGAAGAACAACCCCTGCTTGATTGGAGAGCCAGGAGTAGGCAAGACAGCCATCGCCGAAGGCCTTGCACAGCGTATTGTACGGGGCGATGTGCCGGAAAGCTTGAGAAATAAGACCATTTTCTCACTCGATATGGGCGCACTCATCGCGGGTGCCAAATACCGGGGTGAATTTGAAGAGCGTCTCAAAGCTGTGCTGGGCGAGGTGAAGGCCAGCAACGGTGGAATTATTCTCTTTATTGACGAGCTGCACACAATTGTGGGCGCCGGAAAGACAGAAGGTTCGATGGATGCTGGCAATCTACTCAAGCCAATGCTGGCCCGCGGCGAGCTGCACTGCATCGGTGCAACGACCCTCAATGAGTATCGTCTTTACATTGAAAAAGATCCTGCACTTGAAAGGCGTTTTCAACCGGTGACGGTGGCAGAGCCGTCGGTGGAGGATACCATCGCCATTCTACGCGGACTCAAAGAGCGGTATGAGGTCTACCACGGGGTGCGCATTCAGGATTCGGCCATCATCGCGGCGGCAACACTGTCTGACCGTTACATCTCGGATCGATTTCTGCCAGACAAGGCTATTGACCTGATTGATGAGGCTTGTGCGATGCTGCGTACCGAGATCGACTCGATGCCGACGGAAATTGATGAGATTTCCCGGAAAATCATTCAGCACGAGATTGAGGAAGCCGCGCTCATCAAGGAGACTGATCAGCAGGCGAAGGAACAGCTCGGCATGATTCGTCGCGAGCTGGCTGGACTGCACGATAAAATGAATGAGATGAAAGCCCAATGGGAGGAAGAAAAAAAGGCAATTTCAGGGGTGCAGCGCATCAAGGAAGAGATTGAAAAGACCAATTCCGAGATTGAGGCGGCCGAGCGCAAATATGATCTCAATCGTGCCGCCGAGTTGAAGTATGGGACGCTGCCCGGGCTGCAAAAGCAATTGGAGACGGAGGAGGAAAAAAGCGCGCAGCAGGGAGCAAATTCCCTGTTGCGCGACCGTGTGACAGATGACGAGATAGCCCGCATCATTTCCCGCTGGACCGGAATTCCTGCCACGCGGCTTCTGCAAGGGGAGCGAGAGAAGCTTCTGGGACTTGCTGATGTATTGCATGAGAGAGTGGTGGGACAGGATGAGGCGGTGCAAAAGGTGAGCGAAGCCATTTTGCGCTCGCGTGCAGGCATCTCCGATCCGCATCGTCCCATCGGAACCTTTCTGTTTCTGGGACCCACCGGCGTTGGTAAGACCGAACTTGCCAAAACACTGGCCGAGGCACTTTTTGATGATGAACGCAACATGGTGCGCATAGATATGAGCGAATATATGGAGAAATACTCGGTGTCCCGTCTCATCGGCGCGCCTCCCGGATACGTTGGCTATGAGGAGGGAGGACAACTTACCGAGGCGGTGCGCCGCAAGCCCTATTCCGTTGTGCTGTTTGATGAGGTTGAAAAAGCCCATCCTGATGTGTTCAATGTCTTGCTGCAAGTGTTCGACGACGGACGGGTGACGGATTCACAGGGTCGTACCGTTGACTTCAAAAGCACCATCATCATTATGACCTCAAATCTTGGCTCTGAGGTTTTGCTGGAGTCTATGAATACGAGCGGTCGTGTGACCCCCGAGGCAGATGCGGCGCTGCATACGCTGCTTCGCCGTACCTTCCGACCGGAATTTTTGAATCGTATTGATGAGATCGTGACCTTTACGCCTCTGTCCAAGGAACAGCTGGGGCATATTGTTGATCTGATGATTCAGGGGCTGCAAAAGCGTCTGGCAGAGCGCCAGATTAAGGTGACACTGACTGCTGCCGCACGTGATTATGTCATTGAGCAAGGCTATGAACCCGCCTATGGTGCGCGTCCGTTGCGCCGCTACCTCCAATCCAAGGTGGAAACGATGATCGGGCGTTTGCTGATTGCCGAGGAGGTTCCCAATGGTTCGCTTCTCACGGTGGATTCAGGAGAAGAGGGACTCACTGTTTCGGTGACGTGTTAAGCGCAACGCAACGTCTTTGAGGCTCAACAGGGATGACACAAATCCGGTGGTCGCCGCGCTTTTCGTGCAGTGACCACCGGATTTCTATGGGGAATGTTCACGAGAGATGGCTCAAGAAAAATCGGTACAGTTAAATTTGCTATGGCATAGAATGAATCAAGTGCATACACTGTGAATTCAGCCAAAATTCGCACAAGTATTTGCAATTATGAGAAGTTAATGATATAGTTATCAAAAATGTTATTTTAAAAAAGAAGGGCTGCTATGTTAGACATGATTCGGCGTGAAATCAACGCCGTGAAAGAACGCGACCCTGCCGCGCGCAACACGATGGAGGTCTTACTTCTCTATTCCGGTTTGCATGCGATTCTGCTACATCGCCCGGCTCATTGGCTGTATCAAAATCACTGTTATTTTTCTGCGAGGCTGATCAGTCAGATTGCAAGATTTTTGACCAATATCGAAATTCATCCGGGCGCTACACTGGGGTGCGGAATCCTGATCGACCACGGCGCAGGTGTGGTGATCGGGGAAACGGCCGAGGTGGGAGACAACTGCACCATTTATCAGGGCGCGACGCTGGGCGGAACGGGCAAGGATAAGGGAAAACGTCATCCAACTATTGGGAAAAATGTGATTGTCGGTTCGGGCGCCAAGGTTCTCGGACCCATCCGCGTGGGAGATAACTGCAAAATCGCCTCCAATGCCGTCCTTTTGTCCAATTTGGAGGACAATTCAACGGCTGTCGGGGTTCCGGCTCGGGCTGTGCGCATCGCAGGAGAACGCATTGATAACAAACAGTTAGATCATGTCCATATTCCTGATCCTACACGGCAGGATTTGGAACGCGTTATGCTGCGCATTGAGGCGCTTGAGCGCAAGATGCTGTTGATGGAACAGAAAAACCGCTAGCTGCAGGTTGCGTCAGTTTACAAAAAAGCTCACAAACCTTGTGCCATGCCAATGCTTGGAAACCTTGTCAATTGTCTGGTTGATGGTGTTTTTCACATAACAATGCCCCCATAAAGTAGTCTCGAAATCTTTTTGTTATTTCGAGTGTCTACCTTATGGGGAGCATATCAAGATTTCTTGGCCTTTCGCCTTTTACATGGTATAATAGCCACAAGGGCTATTATACGGTTATGTCCCCACTCGCGGAGCTCTGGGATGACAAATTATACCAAAAAACTTCGCTTTTGTGGTATCATAAACAGGCAACGGTTGTTGGATCGGATCCAGTCCGAACAGACATGTGTTGCATACTTTCCCACGTTGTGGGATGTTCAAGCGAAAGGAATGTTGTACTATGGCTGTTAAAACGCTGGCTTCCTGTGATGTTGCCATTGTTGGCGGCGGCATTGGCGGCCTGATGGCTGCTCATCGTCTGATCGAGAAGAACCCCTCGCTTAAAA
>JAVVPJ010000065.1:3435-6439 GCA_036655815.1 Oscillospiraceae bacterium | reverse complement strand
GGTCTGCACGCCAAACGACTGTAAGGTATCTACAAGACGTTGAGCGTTTTGACGTAACTCTTCATTGTCGATGACCCCCACGCCAGGCTTGGGCTCTCCCAGCAGCGTAACCGGTGGGCATACATATTCCGGCGGTTCCGGGCGGGGCGATGTGGGGAGGTCATCCAGCACGTCTGGCGCGATGGTGGCCGAATCGGCCATATCGGTCAAGTCTCCGGGAATTCCGGCCGTCTCCTCTGAAGTATTGTCTTCGGGCGACGTCTCCTGTTTGGGTAAGGTTGGTTGCTCCTGAGACATCCGCTCGATGATGTCATCAATATAGGGGGCATGATGTGATGTATCGGCCGATTCAGGTGTCGGTTCAAGCGTCGGTGAAACGACCGATGCAGGCACAATCGGTTCAGGGTTCGGGACGCAGGTCGGCCTGGCTGGTGTAACATCGTTGAGGGTGTCGAGCAATTTTTGTTTTTTAGAGTTTGTCTGTGTCTGTGGCTCAACGGCCTTTTTGCGGAATTTTGCAGGTTGATCATCGAGCGAAATGTCGATTGCTGTACGCGACGTTTCACATGCGAACGACTCACAAGCCGATGCCAGTTCGCTCATGCTTCCGGCCAACTTGGCCACGGGGCGCTTGGCCGCACGCAGAATACCTGCGATGGTTGATTTAGTAATGATCATTAACAGTAAAAACAGTAGCAGGCAAACCGCAATGCGATCGCCCGGCGCACCCAAGAGCATCAGTGGTGCCCCGAACAGTGCACCGATTACACCCCCGCCCGACAGAGACTGCCCTCCCAGATAGAAGGCACGCCACTTGTCAAAGAGGGTTACCGCTGCAGTGGGCCCCGCCATGAAAATCTGGCAGGCGGCCGCAATGAGTCCCAGCATCACACCAGTCAAGGCAGCACGCAAGGGCAAATCATCGCCCAGCTTGTCAAAGGATGACATGATGGAAATGTACACAAAAACCGGACCAATAAAAAAGGCAGACGGCCCAAACAGACCAAGCATGACATTGTGAGCCGTCAACCACCCTGCCGTACCGCGCACGAAGGCCAAAAAGATAAACAATAGACCCATCGTACAAAGCATCACTGCGAAAAGTTGGTTCTGCGCGCGAATCTGCGCCTTTGTTTTACGTTTGGATTTGGATTTTGTCTTACGCTTGACTGCCATATAAAATCTCCTCTGTGGCTTCGCGACGAAGCAATGTTACTGCAATGTCATGATGGTATAGAACCTCTTTTCCACTACATGATACATTCTAGGTGCATCCCATCTCCGTTTGAGTCGTGTCCGGAAACCGTAGATCCCCCACCAGATCACATTTGGGCCACCCACTCAGCCGTACCCCGCGAAGGATGGGGATCATATTCTATGTACCCCCCGACGGGGGCATTTAGTGCCGCGTATCCTCTGGCTCAGGTGGCGATTCCTGCTCAATCATGTCATACAGACAGCCGATGGCATCAGAAAGTCCACCCAGATGATCAATCAGGCCCTCAGCGACAGCTTCGTCACCCGCCAATGTCGTTCCGACATCCAGCACCAGTTCGCCGGTTTTCATGAGCAAATCTCGAAACCGCTCCTCCGGCATGCGGGAGTTTGCTGTGACAAATCCCACGATACGATCCTGCATGCGTTCCAAATAGGAGAGCGCCTGCGGCACTCCGAGCACCACCCCGCTGGTACGCACCGGATGAATCGTCATCGTGGCGCTCGGCACGATAAAGGAACATTGGGCAGAACAGGCCAGCGGCACCCCGATGGAGTGTCCCCCACCCAGCACCAGCGAAACCGTGGGTTTTTTCATGCCCGACACGAGTTCGGCCAACGCCAGTCCCGCTTCGACATCGCCCCCGACGGTATTGAGAATCATCAGCAGACCCTCGATGCGTGGATCCTGTTCAACGGCCACCAACTGAGGAATGACATGTTCATACTTGGTGGTTTTGTTCTGAGGAGCAAGAATATAATGTCCCTCAATCTGCCCGATAATGGTCAGGCAATGAATGGCATGCTTGCCGTTCATCGGCGTAACCGAACCTGTTTCGGCAATTTGGTTGCGCTCGATTTCCAACCGACTGTCGTGTTCCTCCTGTTGCTGGTGGTCGTCGTCTCCATCGTGGTCCCGCACAAAAAAAGCTGTCATGGCGTTTCTCCCCCTGTCATGCATTTTACATCAAGAGGATGTCCGTCCAAGGTACAGTCTATGCACAACTCTATTATATCCTGCTAGACGAAAAGAAGCAAGAACAGGTCACGCCAAAAGGCTTCATGTGTAAAGAAAAAACACTTGACACCCACGTGTGTGTCCGCTATAATCAAAGTAACACAATTGCCTTGCTGCGGAAGGAGGAGACGTCGATGCCTAAGAACTTGGAAATCACCACGCTCTACGACTTTTATGGCGATCTTCTGACAGAAAAGCAGCAGGAGGTCATTGAGTTATACTATAATGAAGATCTTTCGCTGGCCGAAATTGCCGCCCATAGTGGCATCACCAGACAAGGCGTGCGTGATTCTATTAAACGTGCCGAGTTCCAGCTTAACGAGCTAGAGCAGCAGCTGGGTCTGGCCTCTCGTTTTCGTTCTATTCACACCTCTCTCGAGGATATCGTCAAAAATACCGCTGAGATCGATCGGCTTAACATGCGCCTCTATGGCTCAAAGGAAATTACCGACCGCGTCGGGCGTATCAACGAGCTGGCCCGCCGGATCGCAGAACAATAAAACGGAGGGTTCTCATGGCATTTGAAGGTCTTTCCGACAAACTCATGTCGGTGTTCAAGCGCCTCAAGCTTAAAGGCAAGCTCAAAGAGTCAGATATCGAAGAAGTCATGCGTGAGGTTCGTCTGGCACTGCTTGAGGCTGATGTCAACTATAAAGTTGCCAAAGACTTTGTGGCTGCCTGTTCTAAAAAAGCCGTTGGCAGTCAGGTGCTTGACTCTCTGACGCCGGCGCAACAGGTCATTAAAATTGTGCGTGACGAGATGACCGCCCT
>JAVVPJ010000065.1:0-3425 GCA_036655815.1 Oscillospiraceae bacterium | reverse complement strand
ACCATTTTAATGATGTGTGGTCTACAGGGTTCCGGTAAGACAACCCATTGTGCAAAACTTGCCAAATACTTTAAAGCGCAGGGCAAACGGCCCTTGCTTGTCGCCTGCGACATTTACCGTCCCGCCGCTATTCGTCAGCTTCAGGTGGTAGGAGAGCAGGTTGGCGTTCCCGTCTTTGAGATGGGACAGATTGACCCCGTTATCATCGCACAAAAGGCCATTGTACGCGCCAAGGATCATGGCGATGACATTGTGATTCTTGACACGGCCGGCCGTCTTCATATCGACGAACAGCTCATGGATGAGCTGGGTGCCATCAAGCAAGCCGTTTCTCCTCACGAAATTCTACTAGTCGTGGACGCCATGACTGGTCAGGATGCCGTTAACGTTGCCAAAGCGTTTGACGAGCGATTGGAAATCGGTGGTGTCATTCTCACCAAGCTCGATGGTGACACTCGGGGTGGCGCGGCGCTCTCAGTACGCGCTGTCACCGGAAAGCCGATCAAGTTTGTCGGCGTAGGTGAAAAGCTCGACGCACTTGAGCCATTCTATCCCGATCGCATGGCCTCCCGCATTTTGGGAATGGGCGATGTGATGACCCTGATTGAAAAGGCGCAGGACGCCGTGGATGAAAAGCAGTCCGTAGAGCTGTCCAAAAAGCTGCGCAAAAATTCTTTTACACTGAGCGATCTGCTCAGTCAAATGAAACAGATTCAAGGCATGGGTCCATTGGGGCAGGTTCTGGGGATGATTCCCGGCCTCAAGGTTAACGATGAGGATGCGCAGCGCGGCGAACGGGAAATCAAACTGATGGAAGCCGTGATCTGTTCCATGACCCCCGCCGAAAGGGAAAAGCCTGTCCTCATCGATCCAAAGCGCAAGCGCCGCATCGCAGCGGGAAGTGGGACACGCGTTGAGGATGTCAATCGCATCCTTCGTCAGTTTGAGCAGATGCAGAAACTCATGAAGCAGATGAATTCCAAACATGGCCGCAGTCTGATGGGTCGTATGGGAAAAAATTTCTAACGGTTTTTACCCTCAGGGTGAAAATAGATGTCAAATAAGAAGCAGGAGGTGACAGGTTTGGCTGTTAAAATAAGACTTCGCCGCATGGGCGCCAAGAAGGCTCCATTCTATCGCATTGTGGTGGCCGATTCACGCTATCCTCGAGATGGCCGTTTTATCGAAGAAATCGGCTTCTATGATCCCACCCGTGAGCCCTCTCTTATCAAGATCGACACTGAGAAGGCTAAAAAGTGGATGGCCAATGGTGCTCAACCCACCGATACAGTGCGTTCGATCCTGAAAAAGAACGATGTCCTTTAAGCGGGGGTAACGGGAATGCAGGATTTGATTGCAATCATTGCCAGAGGCCTTGTGGACAACAGAGACGCGGTGACTGTTTCTGCCGATTCGCCACTAGAAGACGGAACGGTCGTCTATCACCTTCATGTTGCACCTGACGACATGGGTCGCGTCATCGGCAAGCAGGGACGAATTGCCAAGGCGATTCGCACCGTTGTTCGCGCCGCCGCCACCAAAACAGGCAACAAGGCCGCCGTCGAAATTGACTGACACGGCTGTACAATGAACCATCCATCAAAAAAAGGCGCCTGCTTAACCGTCGGCGTCTTTTTTCAGATGTTTACTAGAGGTTTGAGAAAGGCTGCGAACACATTGTTGATGTGGCGAGAGCCTTTCTGAAATGGTTGGAGGATACCATGAAAAAGCGTTATCTCGAATGCGGAAAGATTGTTTCACCGCACGGCGTGATCGGTGAGATCAAGGTACAGCCGTGGTGCGACTCCCCTGAGGAGCTTTCGTCACTGCGGCGGCTCTATTTTGAGCGTGGTGAAACATCCCTTTCTGTGACGCGCGCCCGTGTGCAAAACGCCATGGTGATTATAAAACTGCGTGGCGTCGATACGCTCGACGCGGCAGCGGCGTTGCGCGGAAAAATTCTTTATCTGGATCGTGAGGATTTACCGCTGGCCCCCGACGAATACTTTATTCAAGATCTTCTTGGCATGCAGGTTCTCGATGCCGACGATGGGCATGCCTATGGCACATTAACCGACGTCAGTGAAACAGGGGCTAACGATGTCTACCATATCACCTTTTCGGACGGAACGGTACGCCTCGCGCCAGCCATTGCGCAGGTGGTCATCTCCACCGATCTGGATGCCGGGGTGATCCGAATCCGGCCGCTGAGGGGACTGTTTGACGATGAGAATTGATCTTGTAACTCTGTTTCCTGAAATGTGCGAGCGCGTAATGGATGAAAGCATTCTGGGCCGCGCCCAACGTGCCGGCAAGCTGATGGTATTCTGCCACAGCATTCGGGAGTATTCAGTTGACAAATTCAAGCGTGTGGACGACTCACCCTATGGCGGCGGCATGGGCATGCTGCTTCAGGCCGATCCGCTGGCGAATTGCTGTGAGGCTGTCATGGCCATGCAGCCCACACGCCCTCATGTTATTTATCTTTCACCCCGGGGGCGAGTGTTTACCCAGCAGCGTGCGGTCGAGTTGGCGCAGCTTGACAGTCTGATGCTGGTATGTGGTCACTATGAGGGAGTGGATCAGCGATTTATCGACGAAATTGTGGACGAAGAGTTGTCGATCGGGGACTATGTTCTCACCGGTGGAGAGCTGGCCGCTTTGGCCGTTGCGGATGCCGTCAGCCGTCTGTGTGAGGGGGTTCTTTCGAGTGAGGAATGCTATACTGAAGAGAGTCATTACAATGGTCTGCTCGAATACCCCCACTACACCCGTCCACCCGTGTGGCGTGATCGAACCATTCCGGAAGTGCTGGTTTCGGGGCATCATGCCAAAATTGCCCAATGGCGGCGTGAGCAATCTCTGTTATTAACCCGTGAGCGCCGTCCCGATCTGTTTGCACGCCTGTCCCTGACCAAACAGGACATCAAGTTTTTGCAATCTCTGGAGGCTAACGAGCAAGTGCAATCATCGGTTGAGCCTCAGGATGAGGTACCGGTCTGTGGTACGGAGGCAAAGTGATGACTGGCACGATTGTCAATGCCATTACGATTGTGATCGGCGGCATGCTTGGGTTATTTCTCAAGCGTGGCATGCCCGCTTGGGTAGAGGATAACGCCATGAAGCTGTCGGGTCTGGGTGTTCTTTTGATCGGACTCAATGGTGTTGTAGCCTCGATGATGACAGTGACCGACGAGGGACGCCTGTCCGATTCAGGCGGTCTTGTGCTGGTACTGAGTCTGGTAGTAGGTGGTCTGCTTGGCGCGTGGTGGCGTCTTGACGACCGCATTGTCGCATTTGGCTTTTCGATTGAGCGTCGGTTGGGAGCCAAGGGGTTTGCAAAAGGCTTTGTTTCATCATCGTTGCTCTACTGTGTCGGCGCAATGGCGATCATCGGCAGCATCAACGACGGTCTGCGGGGTGAC
>JAVVPJ010000064.1:6206-6446 GCA_036655815.1 Oscillospiraceae bacterium | reverse complement strand
CGAATACGAGGCGAACATCATACAGCGCATTTATGACCTATATCTCAATGGCGGCTACGGCGCCAACAAGATTGCGCAAATGCTCAACGCCGAGGGCATCAAGACCAAGCGGGACTGCAAGTGGAGCCAAAACGGCATTTCCCGCATCTTGACCAACGAACTCTACTGCGGAAAAATCATCAACGGCAAGGAGGAAGTGGAGGATTTTCTCACCAGCAAGCGGACGAAAAAAGAGGAATG
>JAVVPJ010000064.1:0-6196 GCA_036655815.1 Oscillospiraceae bacterium | reverse complement strand
AAGCCCCAGCTGCGCATCATCGACGACGACACCTTTGTTAAGGCGAGCAAGCTGCTGGCCAGCCGCAACAATTCCTTTCACATCAGCCACGAGCGGCAGAGCAACAAGCATCTGTTTTCCACCCTCATCAAATGCGACTGCTGTGGCTATAGCTTTCGCCGCACCGAGCGCTGCTATGCCAACACCTACATCAAATGGGTGTGCAGCGGACGCAACGCCAATGGTAAGGACAGCTGTAACAATAAGACCTCGGTAGATGAACGGGAACTACTAGAAGCCATTAAAGCGTACTTCAAGGGCATTTTGCAGACCAAGGACGATGTGATTAAAAATATCGTTGCGGAATTTAACCGTATCTATCACACCAAAGAAGAAAACGCAGACTACGAGCAGGAGCTGACCGACCGCCTCAAGAAAGCCAACAAGAGCCGGCAAAAATATATGGAGCTGTATGAGGACGAGCTGATTACCCGGGAGGAGCTGCGGAAAAAGGTGTCTGCCCTGAATTGCGAAGTTGAGAAGTGCGAGAACGAATTAAAGCTGATTGCTTACAATCTGAACAAGGGCGACCAACTGGAAAAGGTGCTCGGCAGCACCTTTCAGGACTTGGAGAGCATCCTTTCCATGGACAACATGACCAACGCCCAGCTCAAGCGAATCATCGACAAAATTGTGGTGGACGAGCATGGCAAGATTGACGTCTATCTCAAGCTGCTCTCTGACATTGGCATGGAGCAAAGCGTTCTTGTTAGCACCAACCGTACACAAGGACGTATCTGAGCGTCTTCGCCTACTGTCCCCCTCACTGTATGAACAGTGCAGGGTGGTGCTGGAACGGAACAAGTCGCAACGACATATTCGCGGAGGCATGGCGACCAAAATTAAGTATGCCGCGCAAAAAAAAAGATAATTGCCTTGCTGCTGCAAAACGGCTTTCTCCATTGGCTGCGGAGAAAGTCGTTTTGAATTTTATGCTCGCTCCCTCCCGCAAACTGTTTTCATTTTGCAAGAAATTAAAATCGATTCCATGCGGTCACATCAGTGACAAATCAAGGCCAGTGTGCTATGATACTAACAATTGCTTTCGTTTCAGCACATTCTCATCACGGGTCCCTGGACGCAACCCGCCATGGCTTTGGGGGGAGCGCAGATAGGCAAGAGTGCGTACCCGTACAGCAAATTCCGCCTATTTTCCCATTCAATATTTGGCGTATGGTTTGCACTCACCGACAATTGCTCATATATTGGATAAAAGTGTAGCTGTATAGAACACATTCGTCCAATTTAGGGAATATGCTTGAAATGAAACAAAAAATTCGTTATAATGACGAAATAAGCCATATTTTAGAAACCGGAGGAATCAGTCAAATGGATCGTGTGTACAACTTTTCAGCAGGCCCATCCATGCTGCCGCTACCCGTCCTGGAGCAGGCACAGCGCGACCTGGTGAACTATCCCGGTGCGGGATGCAGCGTGATGGAGATGAGTCATCGATCCCGGGCATTTGAGGATATCCTCAAACGCGCCGAGGCGTCGTTGCGCCGTCTGATGCACATCCCTGATACTTACAGCGTCCTGTTCCTGCAAGGCGGTGCATCGCTGCAATTCTCAATGGTTCCCATGAACCTCGCACAACGCGGCCAGACCACTGCTTATGCTGTAACTGGCCAGTTCGCCAAGAAAGCATTCGAGGAAGGAAAGCGCTGGGGCAATGCTGTCGCCGTTACCAACGGCAAGCCAAGCAACTTTTCAGCCATTCCCGCCATTGAGCCGAGCTTGGTACCCGCAGATGCGGCCTATCTGCACATCACAGTGAACAATACCATCTTCGGAACCTGCTATAATACCTTGCCGGACGTCGGCAACATCCCGCTGGTCGGCGACATGTCGTCCATCATCACGGGCAAGGAATTTGATGTCTCCCGCTTCGCACTCATCTACGCCGGCGCACAGAAAAACATGGCTCCTGCAGGTGTGACAGTGGTCATTGTGCGCAACGATATGGTGCCGGACAAACTGGATTCCGTGGTTCCCACCATGCTTTCCTATCAGGAAATGATCGCGGGTGGTTCGATGTATAACACACCGCCCTGCTGGTGCATCTATATGGCGGGCTTGGTCTACGAGTGGCTTGAGAGCCAGGGTGGCGTCGCGGCCATCGAGAAGAAAAACACCGAGAAAGCAATGCTGCTGTACAATGCACTCGATGAATCAGAGCTGTTCTCTACGCCGGCTCGCCCGGAAGACCGCTCCATCATGAACGTCACCTTCACACTGCCCGACGAAGACATGACGAGGGACTTCCTCAAGCTGGTTGAGGGACGCGGACTTGTCAACCTCAAGGGACATCGTTCTGTGGGTGGATTCCGTGCCTCCATCTACAACGCCATGCCGTATGAAGGCGTGGCTGCGCTGGTTTCCTGCATCAAGGATTTCACAGCCGGACGACGCGCCTGAATGCAAACAGAGGAGGAATCACCGCCATGTTTTTTGTAAAAACCCTCAATAACATCTCGGATGTCATCTATCAGAGCTTGGAAGCATGCAACTATACCGTCAAGCCCGACGGAGAGGACTGTGAGGCCATTCTCGTTCGCTCGGCCGATATGCACAGCATGACCCTTCCCAAGAATCTGCTGGCCGTTGCGAGAGCGGGCGCGGGCGTCAACAACATTCCCATCGATTCGTGCACCGAACAGGGTATTGTGGTCTTTAATACCCCCGGCGCCAACGCCAACGCCGTCAAGGAGCTTGTCATCTGTGGCATGCTGTTGGCCGGCCGACGGATTGTTCCGGGCATTGAGTGGCTGGAACAGACCAAGGCACAGGGCGTCTCCGGCCTTGAAAAGCTGGTTGAGAAAGCAAAAAGTCAGTTTGTTGGCCCTGAGCTGAGTGGGAAACGTCTGGGCGTCATTGGCCTGGGTGCCATTGGCGTGATGGTGGCCAACGCAGCCCGCCATGGCCTTAATATGGACGTTGTGGGCTATGATCCCTATATGTCCGTCGATGCGGCTTGGCAGTTGACACGCTCGGTGGATCATGCCAAGAGCCTGCAAGAGATCTATGCTACCTGCGATTACATCACACTGCATCTGCCGCTGAACGACAAAACGCGGGGGATGATTGGAAAAGCCGAGCTGGCCGCCATGAAGGAGGGCACAGTGCTGCTCAACTTTGCCAGAGGCGGACTCGTAGATGTCGATGAGACGCTCAAGGCGCTGGATTCTGGACATCTGCGCAACTATGTCACGGACTTTCCTGATGACGTAGTGACCGGACATGAGAAGGTCATTGCCATTCCCCATCTGGGCGCTTCCACCCCCGAGTCGGAAGAGAATTGTGCTCTGATGGCCGCCGCTCAACTGCGCGCCTATCTTGAGGATGGAACCATCTGCAATTCGGTCAATCTGCCTGACTGCGAGCTGGTGCGTTCAGAGGGATCCCGTCTGGCAATCATCAACCGCAATGTCACCAATATGGTGGGACAAATCAGCAATGTGCTGGCGGCCTCCGGCCTCAATATCGATCATATGCTCAATAAGAGCCGCGGAAACTGGGCCTATACGCTGCTTGATCTGACCACAGCGCCGGATGATGCCTGCATCGCCAAGCTGCGGGGCATTGAGGGCGTCGTGCGGGTGCGGGTACTGTAAGGGAGGTTTCTCGTGAACGATTACAAAAAGGCTTTGGCAGAGGTGGGAGCGTATGTGCCCAAGCTGCTTTTGCCGGAGAAGAATGTCGATCTGCACCGTTTTTCGGTCATCGCCTGTGACCAGTATTCTGCCCAGCCAGAATACTGGGATCAGGTGGAGGCTCTCGTGGGAGAAAGCCCGTCGGCGTTGCGCATGATGCTTCCCGAGGCATGGCTCTCCAAAAGCGGAGACGAAACCATCGCCCAAATCAACGACACCATGCAGCGCTATCTCCATACGCAGGTGCTGACCGAGATCGGAGAAACGCTGGTTTATCTGCATCGCCGCACCTCAAGCGGTGTGCGCAAGGGCCTTGTCGTTGCACTCGACCTCGAGCAGTATGACTTTGCGCCCGGTGCGCAAAGCCTCATTCGCGCCACCGAAGGCACCATTGTGGATCGTTTGCCTCCCCGTATGAAAATTCGGCGCGATGCCCCTCTTGAAATGCCGCATATCATGGTGCTGGTGGACGACCGCTCCAACCTCCTCATGGGATTGCTTGAACAAAATTTGCCGCACTTGCAACAGCTTTATGATTTTTCGCTGATGCAGCACGGTGGTCATCTCACCGGCTGGCGAGTTGACCATGCGTCCCTCCTGCTGCGCATCGCCGAGGTGTTGCATACGCTGCGCACACAGGGAAACGGGTTTCTCTATGCAATGGGAGATGGAAACCATTCCTTTGCTACCGCCAAGGCCTGCTGGGATGAAATCAAGCAGACACTGTCACCGGCGCAACAGGCTGAACATCCCGCCCGTTTCGGACTCGTCGAGTTGGTCAACCTCTATGATCCTGCGCTGCGGTTTGAACCCATCCATCGTCTGCTGATGGGGGTCGATCCTGCGGCCGTGCAGGCAGATTTGGGCTTTGACGCGCAATGTCCACCCTCGTTGCAGGTGCTCCAGCCCTTGCTGGACACATGGTGCGCCGCCCATTCCGGCGTCGAGCAGGAGTACATCCATGGGGCCGACGAGTGCCGTGCCCTGGGCAATGCGCCTGATCGATTGGCCATTGTGTTTCCGTCGTTTGACAAGGACGCGCTGTTCGATGTTGTGCGGCGGGATGGTGCGTTTGCGCGCAAGAGCTTTTCAATGGGCGAGGCCATTGACAAGCGCTATTATCTGGAGTGTCGCAAGATTCGCTGATCAAACAATGAGGCTGTTGCAAAATGAATGTTCATTCATTTTGCAACAGCCTCATTAAAATTTATTATAGCTCACAATCTCTGCCATCGCCTTGCGCTGCTTGTCGCGCAGCGGATCGGTTTTGTCTGCATATCCCATCGCAACCACCAGCCTGACACGTCGCGCCTTGGGAATGCCCAACAGCATCTTGAGCTTGCGCTCATTGAACCACCCGATGATGCAGGTCGCCAGATCTTGTTCAGCGGCAGACAGCACCAGATGTGCTGTGGTCAATCCAATGTCGATGTTGGAAAACTTTTGATCCTTGACGGCGCCACCCATCCGTTCGGTCAAATTCTGTGAACCCTCAATCACCACCACAAAGGTGGCACATTGGTCTGTAAAGCGGTTCATTCCACCCTCTTGCAGACATTGAGCCACCTGCTTGGCCCGTTGCACGTCATCCACTACCACAAAACGCCATGGCTGGCTGTTACAGGCCGAGGGCGACAGCCGTGCGGCCTCAATGCATTGATCAAGCTTTTCACGTGCCACCGGTCTGCCGTCAAAATTGCGGCAACTCTGTCGGCTTGCAATCAAATCAAACAACATTCCCGTCTCGTCATCCCCCTGCTCTTCGATGATCAGCGCTGATCGCCCAGAAAAAAGAGGGCCAATGCGCCCGGTCCTGCGTGGCTTCCAATGATGGGACCCATAGGCCCGATTTGAATGTCTTGCACCGCAAAGCGCGTGCGAATGGCCTCGGCCAGCTCCTCTGCCTGTTGTGTTGCGTCTGCCTGACAGATAAAAATAGTTTGCTCCTCAATCTTTCTGCCTCTCTGCTTGAGCTGTGCAACCAACGCCTCAAGCATTTGTTTTTGCCCTCGCACCTTGCGGATCGGAACAAGATGCCCAGCATCATCCACATGCAACAGCGGTTTAATGCCCAGCACCGTTCCGGCATAGGCTGCCACAGCGCCCACACGGCCGCCGCGATGCAGATGGATGAGATCATCCACTGTAAACCAGTGGCAAAGATGCAGGCGATTCTCTTCCACCCACGTCGCAGTCTCCTCCAGACCTTTGCCTTCCAGGCGCATCCGCGCAGCGTAAAAGGCCAGAAGCCCCTGACCCATCGAAGCGCAGAGCGTATCAATACAGATGACTCGCCTGCCGGGATAGCGCGCCTTCATCTCTTCCCAAGCCATCAGCGACACCCCGTAGGTGCTCGAGAGCCCGGAGGAAAATGCAAGATACAGCACATCCTCGCCTGCTGCCAGAATCGGCCCGAAGGCCTCCTCAAAATCCAGCGGGTTGACCGCAGTGGTGATGGATTCTTTCCCCTGCCGCAACATCTCAAAAAAGTCTTTGCTGCATAA
>JAVVPJ010000063.1:2174-6496 GCA_036655815.1 Oscillospiraceae bacterium | reverse complement strand
TGATACATTGGGTGCTGCCTCCGGTGGACAACAGCGTTGCACCGCTGCCGTATAACCGGGAAAACAGCGCTTCCGTTTCGGCGGGCGCACCCTGAGCATCAGTCAAGCAACCGGTTAGCGGAAGTTCAGTCAAGTCAAAGAGCGCGGCGGCATCAAGCGGTGGGGACAGCATACCCTTGTGGCCCGGCATGTGAAACCGTGTACGTCTTGTACTGATCTGGCGCAGAAGCGCCTCGTAGAGAGGCGTCATCGACCCGGAGCTGCCCAGCGATGCCGCAAGCTCCGCAGCTTGCTGGACAACTCAGCCGCAGTGGCGACCGCGCGGGCGGCAGTCGGGCGATAGAGAAGGTCAAATTCTCCGGCCAACTCGTCGAGTTGTCCTGAAAATCCACGTTTGAACTGATAAAGTCCATACATATGATTGTTTTCGGGCGAAAGGTTGCCGGATACGCCCTGAAAATCATACACTACGCAGCCCGTTTGTGCTGCCCAACGGATCATTTCCCATTGCATCAGATAGTTGGGCATTACCTCACGAAACAGATTATCCGATGCGCCATACACATAGCAGCATTTGCCTGAGCAGTTGGTTGCCAGCGCGCCACAGACGGCCTGTCCCTGATAAAACCCCATATAGAGCCGTGCATGCTCTGCAAGGGCCGACAAAAACCGTTCGAAATACGCGATGGGGCGGATGGAAAAGCCGTCGCGTTCCCCAGTGATCTTCATAAGGCGCGCAAACTCCGGCAACAGCTCCGAGCCGACTGCCCGCACCTCAACACCGTTTTTTATCGCGATGCGCACCTTGCGGCGGCAGCCCTGCGTTAATCCTGCCAACAATTCTGCCTCAGTGCGTCCCGCAAGGTAGAGCCGGTAATTGAAACGCGCTTGAATGCCCTCAAAGCCATTGGGGCCATAGGTTTGCGTGAAGCCCAACTCCCGTGCGAGAGCAGAAAACTGCTCATCAGAAAACAAAAGATCAGGATCCATTTTAAAAGCGTGAGCGCAATGCTTTTCGGCAAGAAAATCGATTCCCGCTTTGAGTTCCCTGAGCACAGCTGCATCATGTGGGTCGCAAACAGGTCCTCTGGGGGCATAGAGAAAAGTGGTTCCGGTGATGGGCACCTTCTGCATCAGCACCGACATCGTTCCGGCAAGTTCCCCACGGGCATCGCGCACTGCCACAGCGGCAAAATCCCAGTTCGATTTGACAAGCCTCCATGAGGAAAGCTGGGTAAACCCCCCTTGTGGATGACTTTCGACAAAGCGATCCAGCAGTGGATATTGCGCGGGGGTTAAAATTTCAAACATCAATGGCACCTCGTTTTCGACAGCCCTGTCCATTTCAAATCCATGGATTCAGAGGCATTTTTGTTGTTGCAGCACGGCCAGATTGCGTTCGAGCACGCTTCGTCCTCGCCAGGCAAAGGCACGGTTTTTGAGCAGCGCATCAAGATTGTCCCATGTCGCCAACGGTTGGATGTCCTGCAAAAAAGCGGAAAAATGGGTGCGCAGAGGATTGATGTTGTGAGGGCAGGCTAATGCGCAACAGTCACACCCCCACACAAGCCCACCACGCACAATCTCACGCGTCTCGTCAGGTGTCAGAACGCCTTTTTTTTGTGTGATCGCGGAACGACAACGGGCAGCGTCAACGCCCCATTCGCTCAATGCGCCGGTGGGGCAGGCCTTTTGGCATTGCCTACAGCCCTCACAGGAGCCTCCCGGAGTTCCGGGTGAAAGCACGAGATCGGTGATAATTGCACCAATCAAAACCATGCTTCCATAATCGGGGGCCAGAAGCAGACCGTTTTGTCCCCGTATTCCTAACCCGGCGCGCCGCGCCGCTTCGACCTCACAGATGGGGGAGGCATCCACGAAAGGCTCAAAATGGAAGGTGGGTGCCGACGCACTGAGCGCAGAGGACGCTCGCCCAAGCATCTCGGACACGATGGTGTGATAGTCGGGCAGCATGGCATAGAGCGCGAGATTGCGTGGCTGCACGTTGCCAACATAAAAGGGAAACAGACAGACAATCACGCTTTGCGCACCGGGCGGCAAACGTCTTGCTGATCGCACGCCAGGTAAGAGTAGATCGTCTCCAAAATTGCAAACACCAAAGCGTTCAATGTCGCCTGCCGAAAGGCATATTTGCAATGTGGCGTTTTCCACGGCGCGTCCTCCTCGTTCTGCCGACTTATGTTTCCAGTATACGTCACGCCGTGCGAAAATGCAAACGGAAAAGGGCAGGTCTAATTTTGCAGTTTGCCGAATAAACTGAATCGGTCGGATTGTCCAAGGGCGGGGGGCTGGCAAGTGAAGCGTTCAGGAAAACCTAAAATACGCAGCCTGATGGTGATTCTTGTTGCGGTGGTTCTATTTCTTGCTGTGGGGACACTTTCGTGGGTTGTTTCTCCCCTGGCGGCACGGGTGGCAATGCTGTCGGCCGCGCTGTCCATGCCAGAGGGATCGCTGTCGGTTTTGCGAGAGCGATATGCCGACCTCATGCGGGAACAAGCGCCGTTGGCAGTACCGCCTGTCTCTGCGGCACCACCCTCTTCATCTGCGTCGCTCTCATCTGCGGCATCTGTCGTATCTTCCTCGTCCCAAGCGGACTTTGCACTGCCAGACATTCCTGAACAGTACAGAGGTGCGGTGCTGGAAGAGAGCTTTGCCGGATATGAGGACGGTCCTTTCTTTCAGTGGAAAAATATGTGGCTGCGAAATTATACCGATTGCACCAATGCAGACCTCACGGCAATTCTCGAAACCCCTATGAAGATGAAGCTAACAAACACTGATGAGCCGCAGGTGCTCATTTATCATACCCATGCAACCGAGAGCTACAACCCATATGATAGCGCCGTCTATGACCGACGGTATAACTGGCGCAGTACTGACAACAATAATAATATGGTAGCTGTTGGATCTGTATTGGTGGATACGCTACGTCACGAGGGGGTTGGGGTCATTCATGATACCAGCCAACATGACTATCCCTCCTATGATGGCTCCTACCATAATAGTTATGATGCTGTTGTACGGTATTTAAAGGAGTATCCCACCATTAAGGTGGTACTGGACCTCCATCGGGATGCCATTGAGCGGGATCATCACCTCATCGTCAAGCCCACCATTGTTTTGAATGGTGAAAAGTATGCGCAGGTCATGATTATCTCCAACTGGGATGATGGCAGTGGGCTGATTCCCAAATGGAGGGAAAACCTTCGATTTGCCGCAGCGCTTGCCGATCAACTGGAAAGTACTCATCCTGGACTGACACGTCCCATCTTATTCTCACCACGCAAGTATAATCAAGAACTTTCCACTGGTGCGTTGCTGCTGGAATTCGGTTCACACGCCTCCACACTGGAAGAGGCACAGCGAACTGCCCGTCTTGTTGGCAAGGGCCTGGCAAAGACGCTTCGTGCGACCATGTAAACAGGGATGTGAAAATATGATGGATCACCGACGCACCATCAGGAGATTTTGCACTGCTTTCTTTGTTACATTGATCCTGTGGACGACATTTTGCGGCTTTGCTGCTGTTGATCGCGTTGCCATGCAGGGCGGGTTTGGCACAGGTTATAACAACGCATTCTTGCTACTGAAACACAAGGATGCGATGACCTATGCCGTTGAAACCTCATGGAGAGAGTTTGAAATCGATCTTACGCCCGTTGAGGCCTTTGAGACAATACGCCGCCCTCTTGAGACGTTCCTCACGCCCCGCGCGTTACGCTTGGCTGCCCGTTGGACAACCGCCATGCATCTGTGGCTGGAGCAATGGCGCAATGCGCGGCGCGAGCAGGACTATCGTCGCAATGCAGGACTGATTTGATTGTAAACGGATAGCTGATGTGTCAACTCATCAGCAGATCGATGTCAGCGGGTGAAAGAGAAGGCTGTAGCGCGCGGTTAAGGCCTCGCGCCAACAGCCTTGCCCCATCGGAAATGATGCGATCAATGTCGCGTGGGGTTACGATCAGTCCCGAGGCCGCCTCATTGGCATCACATGCGGGAGCAAAGTCGGCAAGCAGGGTGGCGGCGTCCACCACAGTGGGGATGCCAAGCGACACGACCGGGAGTCCCAATGTGCGCTGAGACAACTCCACCCGACGATTCATGACGCCGGCACCTGGCGCGATGCCACTGTCCGCAAGTTGCACCGTCATGCCAAGCCGTTGCATGGAGCGTGCGGCCAAGGCGTCAACCGCCACCACGGCTCGAAAGGGAAACGCTTTCACAACAGCGCGAATGATTTCGGCGGCTTCCAATCCTGTTTGCCCCATTGCGCCGGGCGAAAGCGCCGAAACTTCCCG
>JAVVPJ010000063.1:0-2164 GCA_036655815.1 Oscillospiraceae bacterium | reverse complement strand
ATCCGGCCCTAACGTGTCGGGCGTAATGGATCGGTTTCCCAGACCGACCACCAGCACCGGCCCATCCGGGAGTAGTGTGGACAACCCTTCGGCCAGACAATCGACCATTCCGGGATCGGACAGGGCTCCTTCCAACGTTAGGTAGCAACCGGAAGGACGACCCAGCCGTTCAGCGGCTCCTTCGGTTTCAATGCGCACAAGGGTGCGACGAATGTTTCCTCGCTGTGTTTCCTGCGAAAAGACGCCCTCTGGGAGGAGTCCATCTCCGGTATCGGCCGCTTCCAAAGCTAGATCGGTTCTCGAACGCTGATTTATTTGCATAGGCTACATCCTCCTGACAAATATTTTTATAAAACAGTTGCATTTATGGTGGCAAGATGATAAAATAGCTTATATTGTGATTTCTAATAGAGGAGGTGTAATGATGCCAAACATCAAGTCCGCAGAAAAGAGAGTTCAGGTCATTGCGGCCAAGACGGCGCAAAACAAAGCTCAAAAGTCTTTGATGAAAACTGTTGTGAAGAAAGCGGAGCTTTCTCTCGCCGGCGGCGCCTCCGACAGCACAGAGGCCGTCCGCACGGCCATCAAAACGATTGATCAGGCTGCCGCAAAGGGAATTCTTCACAAGAACACGGCTTCCAGAAAAAAGTCGTCCCTTGTGTGTAAGCTTAATAAAATAGGCTGAGTAGATCAAGATGAAAACGAACGGTTTGCCGTTCGTTTTTTATTTACCCAAAACCCAACGACATTGCATCCTGATGCCGCTGGTTGCATTGATATCTCAGAGAGTAGGAGGAGATTATCACTTTTTGGAGGCAAGAGAAATGTGCGGAACACTTCTCAGATTCTTCCGGATTCTTTCAGCCAGTCGGTCATATCGGAAAGCGTTGCCTGTATAGAACGGGGTTGGTATCCAAGTTCGCGCGATGCTTTTTGATGGGAAAAATTCGCATTACTGCCAAGGGTGTGAATGGAATACTGTGTCACCAGTGTGGGGCGCTGCCGCTTTCGGCTATAAAATTCCGCAAGTGGTGCGATTAACTTTGCCGCCCAGAGGGGAAACAATAGATTCACCCTAGCTGCACCGTTGTTTTGAAGAAAATCCAACAATTCCCTGACACTGTAAACCTGATTACTGAGAATATAACATTGTCCTATGCGTCCTTTTTCCGCTGCGAGGAGACACCCTGCCGCCACGTCTCTCACATCGACAAAATTGTAGTGACCATTTACGCCTACCCGTAGCGCTCCGGAATAATAGGCCGTTACAAATTGGGTGAGATGAGACAGCCCATAGTCGTAAGGCCCCAAAATTCCCGATGGATGCACGACTATCGCATGCAAGCCTCTTCTTGTCATACCAAGAATCATCCGGGTTGCTTCGGCTTTGGTTTTAGCATAGTCGCCCACAACTGCGTTGGGATTGATTGGTTTCTTCGATCAACTGGGGAACAGGATTTTCGGGGATTGCGTGCACCGAGCTAACATAAACCATTTTTGTGACGTGGTGTTTGAGCGCAAGTTCGGCAATGTTGCGCGCACCCTCGAGGTTTACGCGCCGCGTCAATTCGTGTGCAACAGAATCAATCGAAACCACTGCGGCAGTATGAATCAGATACAGCTCACAGCAATCATCTGCAACAAAAAGTTCTTCCAGCGTCTCCTTTTTGCAAACGTCTCCTTGATAAACCGTGATATTGTCAAAACCGTCAAAGGCGGGACAGGTTTCACCGGTCAGCACAAGTGCTCGCACAGTTTCCTTTCGCTCCGAAAGCATGCGGCAAAGCGTGTTGCCCAGAAAGCCATAGGCTCCGGTTACAATAAAAATTCTTTTCGTCCTCAACCGTCCCCTCTATTGCGTGATCAATCGGTGTGTGGTTATATTGTTTCCCTTTGACAAATCAAAGTATACTGTTGGAAGAACACATTGTAGGATGCGACAGCGAAAATCCCCATATCCTTTCCTTCGCGACACCACAGCGATCGCATGCAAAGGGAAATTGGCATTAACGAAAACATGAAAGTATGGTAATATAAGGAATGCGATATGTTTATAAAAACATATCGCATTGCAGCGTCAGATTCTTGAACTAAGAAAAACAGGGAGGAATAGCGTGAAAGAAAACTACAAGTCATCACGGTTTGGCGCACCAAAACAAGCCCT
>JAVVPJ010000062.1:0-6520 GCA_036655815.1 Oscillospiraceae bacterium | reverse complement strand
TGCTTGATGTAGACAGACCTTGGATGCAGCCGACACACGATATGGTTAACAATGTTGTTTATTCGGCGCAAGGCTCCGATGTCATTCTGACCATGGTGGATGGCCGGGTGCTCTACCGCGATGGCATCTATCCCACCATTGACATTGAGAAAGCAATCTTTAATGCCAACCAGAGCACAAAACTTATCCTATCAGAGCTATAACATTGAAAGGGGCACGTCATATGCTTGCAGAATCGGTTGCCTATTTAAAAAAGCGTCTGCCGCAACAGCCGTCAATCGGTATTGTCCTTGGCTCGGGTCTTGGCGGTCTGGCAGACAAGATTGAACAGTCGGTCACGATACCTTATCAAGAGATTCCTCACTTTTCTGTTTCCACAGCACCCTCACATCGGGGGCAGTTTGTCGTCGGGACACTCTCAGGTAAGCCGGTGCTGTGCATGCAGGGGCGGCTGCATTTTTACGAGGGACATGATATCTCATCCGTCATTTATCCTATTCGGGTGATGCGGGCTCTGGGCGTCCAATCTCTTATTTTGACCAATGCCGCTGGTGGTATCAATATGGATTTTTCAGTGGGTGATCTTATGCTTATTGAGGATCACATTAATTTTATGGGCATTAATCCGCTCATCGGTGCCAACAAAGCAGATCTCGGTCCGCGCTTTCCAGACATGAGCCACGCCTATTCGCCGTCGCTGCGTAAAACTGCGCTTGCTGTCTCCAACGAAATGGGCATTATGCTGCGCAAGGGCGTCTATTTGGCCTGCACTGGGCCAAGCTATGAAACACCAGCCGAAATCAGAGCTTTTCGAACGCTGGGTGCCGACGCGGTGGGCATGTCTACTGTCCCCGAGGTCGTTGCTGCCAACCATTGCGGTATGGACGTGCTGGCCATTTCCCTCATTACGAACATGGCGGCTGGCGTGCTTGACCAGCCTCTCTCAGGCGATGAGGTCATTGCGGTCGGCTCCAGATGTGGTGCGACGCTTCAAACCCTCGTGACAGCCATTGTGGGACGACTGTGAGGTGTACACGGTGGAACATATTCTTTCGCAACTGGATGCTGTATCCTTTGACTTTGTGACCCATGAACTGATCCTACTCGATCAAACACGTCTTCCCAGAGAACGCATATTTTTGCGCATTTCAGATGTCGATGAGTTGTGTGCTGCCATCCGGCGTCTTGCAGTGCGGGGTGCGCCGGCCATTGGCGTCGCAGCGGCACTTGGATTATGGGCAGCAACTCTGCGCATCCCTGCACATGAGCCTGACTCGTTTGTGAACTGTGTCAAGGCGCAAGCCCACCTTTTGGCTTCGGCACGCCCGACGGCCGTGAATTTGTGTTGGGCATTGAACCGTATGATCGATCGCATGACTGCGGCTCGCATGGATGGACTGGATGAAATGAAGTGCGCACTCGCACAGGAGGCACTGGCTATCTGGAAGGAAGACGCAGTAGTCTGCCGGGCCATTGGCACACACGGGCTGTCACTATTAACAAATAGAATGGGAATTTTGACCCACTGCAATGCTGGCCATCTGGCTACATCGTGCTATGGAACCGCCCTTGCTCCCATCTACATGGGATTGGAGCAAGGCATTTCCTTTCACATCTATGCCGACGAAACACGCCCGTTGTTGCAGGGCGCACGACTGACCTGCTCCGAGCTTTCTGCCGCCGGTGTCGATGTGACATTACTCTGTGACAATATGGCTGCCACTCTCATGAAAGCCGGGAAGGTGAATGCAGTGCTGGTTGGCTGTGACCGGGTTGCTCGCAACGGCGATACCGCCAACAAAATCGGCACACTGGGCATTGCTGTGCTGGCACGACATTTTGGTATCCCATTTTATGTTTGTGCGCCGTTGTCTACCATCGATATGCGCTGCCCCGATGGAAACCACATCATCATAGAACAACGCGATCCATCGGAAGTCACATCGCTATGGTACAAGTTCCCTATGGCGCCTGATGATATTTCAGTGTACAATCCTGCCTTCGATGTAACAGACCAAGACCTCATTACAGCTTTTGTGACCGAACAAGGAGTGATCGTTCCACCATTTGAACGGAAATTTGAAGCGATCTTAGAAAGAAAAGGAGAGAACTAACATCATCGAGACTAACAGCAATGCTGCCAAGTCCGCCCTGCTCGAAATCGGGCGGCGCATGTATGCACGCGGCTTTGTTGCTGCCAACGACGGCAACCTTAGCGTACGCGTTTCAGACGAATCCCTATGGATCACGCCGACAGGCGTTTCGAAGGGATTTCTGACTGAGGAGGTGCTCCTGCGCATCGATTTGAAAGGACATGTGCTGGAGGGGACGGAAAAACCTTCTTCTGAAACAGCGATGCATTTGCGTATTTATTCTGAGAATCCCGCCGTCATGGCGGTGGTTCATGCCCATCCCCCCTATGCGACGGCCTTTGCGGTCGCGGGGCTTGCGCTCGATGACCTTGCCCTCACTGAGATGGTGCAGTCGCTGGGGCAGGTGCCGCTTGCACCCTATGCAACGCCCGGATCGATCGAGGTGGCAGATGCCGTTGCACCCTTCTGCCGTGATTATGCAGCCCTTTTACTGCAAAACCATGGTGCACTGACCTGGGGAAAAAATTTAACCGAGGCCTGGTACCGCATGGAAACGGTTGAGGCCTCAGCTCAGGTGCTCTATCTTGCCAAGTTTGGAATCGGTCGGTTGGCACCATTCACTGCCGAACAGGCATTACAGTTATCGCCTCGGCTCTGGTAGCGCACCATTAGGCTTGCAGTGGAGTTTCTCCAAGCTTACGATATAATGTTGTGAGGCTGATGCCCAGCGTGGCAGCAGCTTCTTTTTTCCCTTCAAGCGAATCTCCCGTGCGTGCGATCTGCCGCAAAATAGCCGTCCGTTCAAACGCGCGGGTCTGTTCCGACAGCGTACTAACCTGTTGCTGTGACATCTCTATCTTATGTGCAATGTGCTCGGCCGAAATCTCATGCGTGGTTTCAAGAATCACTGCATATTCGACCAGATTTCTCAGTTCACGGATGTTGCCAGGGTAGGAATGCTGCATCAGCAGGCGCTCACAGGCAGTCGAGAATGCAGTCACGTTTTTTTCGTATGCAATAGCATATTTTCTTAAGAAATATCGTGCCAGAAGCAACACATCTCCTCCTCGCTCTCGCAGCGGTGGAATGCAGATGGGCACTACGTTGAGACGATAAAACAAATCCGCATGAAAGGATTTCTTCGTTACCATTCCGTTCAAATCCCGGTGTGAGGCCGAAATAATCCGCGGGTTAACAGATCGCGCGGTGGTGCCACCGATGCGCATGACTTCCTTTGCTTCCAGGGCATGCAATAGTTTGTCCTGCATTGCTGGTGACAGATTATCCACCTCGTTGAGGTATAGCGTTCCGTCCTTACAGATCTCAAATAGCCCCAGTTTCTCTGTTTGCATCACGCCGGGAAAAGCCCCTTCTTCGTAGCCAAATAGCTCAACTTCTATCATTAGATCCGAAAATGCGCTGCAATTGAGAACCATAAAAATGTCGTTTCCGCGTGGGCTGGCCGCGTGAATGGCTCGCGCAAAGGTTTCTTTTCCTGTGCCGTCTTCGCCGAAAAGATAGATGGGAACATTCTGCTCCGCGATCTGAATTGCTTGACGACGCGCGTATTGTAATGCTTCACTTTCTCCCACGATATCATCGAAGGTGATGAAACTGCGGCTGGAGGGCATCCTACCTGCGGCCTCACTATACGTTCTTCCAAATTCGCTGAACACCAAAACGGCACCGTGACGTTCTCCGTTGACTGCGATGGGCTGTGCTTTGATGATATACTCACCGTGGGACAGCCGAATAGGGCCGAATTCTCCCAAAAAATCACGATCTAGCAACAACTCTGACATGTGATCTCCAACCAGTTCCGACAGGGTTGGAAGTTTGCTGTTGATCAGCCCAAATCGCTGGGTCATACTCCGATTCACGGTAAGCAGTCCCTGCTCCTGCGACAAAATGGCCACGCCGTCCTCCAACAGATCGAGCAGAGTAGACATCTCCAGCGCGCGATATGCAGCCAGTACACCGTTGTGGCGTTCTCCCAACATGGAGGAGATCAGTTGCGAAAGCTGGCTCTCAAACCGTGCGAACCCCTCAAAGTTATCAATAAAGTTCCGGCGTGCCATATCCTCAAAGGCGCACATGCCGAGTACGCCGATCGTTTCATCCCCCAATTTAATGGGAATGCATAACTCGGCCAACTCATGACAGGTGCTTCTGCCTTTGCAAAGCATGCAGACGGTGTCTTCAGTGGGATGGTGGATAAAATATTGCTGTCCGGTTTCCAAACATCGGGAAAAGGCAGAGTTCGCTGGCGCTAAGCCACCAATATTCGCTCGCAGCGGTCCGGTTCCGGCCAGACGCTGCAATCTATCGTCCACGACAGTGATATCAACGTTGGTGACGGCACACATGGCCTCGACCATATGTTCAAGCTCAGTCTGAATGCACTTGAGAACGCTCATGTCATCCCTCGCTTTCGTTGGTTCGCATAGATTTTATGTTCATTTTATCAGATTTTGCGCTGTATGTCGATTGAAACTCAAAAGATTTCTGCTGTCAGATGCAACAGCGGGTCATGACAATGAGTGTTCATGCACGCTCTAAAAAATCGAGACAGCAGACCCTTTCGGGAATGCCATCTCGATTTTTGTTTTGAGGACGTATTCGGAAACAGTCCCTTGAACGATCTCTTCATTCGGTACCGAATGGGGAATGAAGAAAGCGGTTCGCACAAACGCTAAGCGACACCGTTCTTTGTCCCTTCTCTATTATACCGCATGGCATTGGGCCTATGCATGAGAGTCCAACGCAATAGAGAATATTATTATTTAGCGAGTGCGCGGTCAAGCCAAATTGACGCAATGGCCAGCGCATTGTAAAGTCCGTTTTTCTCGATGCGCTTGAGCACTCTCTGACTGGTGTGAAGTGCTTCGTCGGTGGACAAAATCTGCACCGAAATCTTATCAGACAGCATAAGATCCTGAAATGGCTTAGTGCTGAGAACTTGCAGGCTGGCGATATATTTCTGCGAGGGATCCCCGTAGTAAAGCCCATTGCCTGAGCGGATCAGCGGCTTGCCCCTATAAAGGGGAACGGCGTTGGTTTTTACGGTAGCCAATGGCATTGCCTCCTTCGATTTGGCGGGACGCTTCCCGGTCAGTCATCCAAATAGGAACGAACAAGAATTTGCAACAGCTCATCGCGATCAATGCGGCGAATGAGACTGCGAGCATTGTTACAGGTGGTGATATAGGTGGGATCTTCCGACAGGATATACCCCACGATCTGGTTGATGGGGTTATAGCCCTTCTCCTTCAGGGCGTCGTATACCGCGATTAGAATATTGCGAACCTCTGCCTCTTTGTCCTCGCGGATAGAAAAAGAACGGGTTGGATCCTGCATAAAATCACCTCACCTTATATTATATACCAAATTCAAAGTAATTACAACCGAATGAATGAAATTATATGCGCAGTTGAGCACCAAGCGTGCGTACTGTAGCAAGAACAATGTCCATTTTGGCGCTTACTTCGGCATCCGTTAATGTGCGATCTCCAGCACGCAGGGACAGCGAGAATGCCAGACTCTTTTTGCCCTGAGGGATCTGCTCGCCTCGGTAGCAGTCAAACAACTCAATGCTTTCCAGCAATCTGCCTACGGCGCTGCGAATGGCCTTTTCAATTGTGAGCACCGGGAGTGCATCATCACACAGAAGTGCCAAATCGCGTGTGGAGGCAGGGAAGCGGGGGAGAGGATGATAGGTGCGGCGACCCACGTCGGATAACTCACACAAGGCATTAAAATCGATGCGGGCAAGGTAGGCGCGGCAGTCCAACTCATAGTTCTTACAGACGGTGGGATGTGCCTCACCCAGCAGTGCAAGAGGACGGCCCTGCACCGTGAAAGAGGCACAACGCCCAGGATGGAAAGTCGGATGGTTGCTGACACGCTCGACGTCCCAATTGCTGATGCCAAAGGTCGCGAGCAGAGCTTCAATCATGCCCTTGAGCACATAGTAATCATACTGTTCACCATAGCAGCCAAGCGCCAGGACAGGATTTTCTGTGGGCAGTACGTCGGGGGATGCGCCGGGAATATATTCCCGACCCAGCTCGAAGAGCGCAGCAGAGGCATTTCGATTGCTCGCGTTGCGAGCCAACACATCCATCATGGAGGGGAAGATGCAGGTGCGCATTACGCTGGAGTCTTCCCCCAGAGGGTTGAGAATGGTAACGGCGCGGCGCAGGGGGCTGTTGGATGGAATGCATACGCGATCCAGCGCGCGGGGCGAGAGAAAGGTATAAGTGATAATTTCGGACACCCCCTGCGACAGCAGCGTTGAAACGGCCAGACGCTCAAGACTTTGACGGTGGGTGACCTCGCCATAGACGGCGCCCTGAATGGAGGTGCTGGGAATTTTGTTATAGCCAAAGAAACGAGCCACCTCCTCAGCAAGATCGGCCTTATGCTCA
>JAVVPJ010000061.1:0-6557 GCA_036655815.1 Oscillospiraceae bacterium | reverse complement strand
CTTCTTGTTAACTTGACCCATATAATCCTCAACAATACCCGGCAACGCGTCATAGAAGGGGTTGCAGGCTTCGCGAGCCTGAAAAAAGATATCAGGGTTCTGGGCCGATCCCCGCAGCACAGGATGTTCAGGGTTGAGAGACCGATTACGGAAAGCGGAGACGGCGTCCCAATCAAGCATATCGGCCAGATCCTTGTCATCCCAAACCTCAATCTTCTGAATTTCATGCGAGGTTCTAAAACCATCGAAAAAATGGACAAAGGGTACGCGGCCCTTGATGGCCGACAGATGAGCCACGGCGCCCAGATCCATGGTCTCCTGCACGTTCCCCGAGCAAAGGAATGCAAATCCGGTTTGGCGGCAGGCATAAATGTCTGAGTGATCGCCAAAGATGGACAGTGCATGGGAAGCCAGTGCGCGAGCGGACACGTCAATGACACAGGGGAGCAGCTCTCCCGCAATCTTGAACATATTGGGGATCATAAGCAGAAGCCCTTGCGAAGCAGTATAGGTGGTAGTCAGTGCGCCTGCCGACAGCGCACCGTGCATTGTCCCGGCTGCGCCCCCCTCAGACTGCATTTCGATGACCTTGACTTTTTCTCCAAAAAGGTTGGTGCGGCCATTTGCGCTCCAAACATCAGTGACCTCAGCCATGACCGACGAGGGCGTGATCGGGAAGATCGCGGCGACCTCAGTAAAGGCGTAGGATACATGCGCGGCAGCGTTGTTGCCATCCATGGTCTTCATTTGTCTTGCCATTCTTGTGTCCTCCTTACAGAAAATTACTTCAAGCGGGGACGGTGCAAAACCGATTCCGCATACCAGCTTTGATTCATGGTAACATGATTTTTCCTGCTTGTAAATAGCCTTAGCAGGACATTTTTTCCTTATGCAGTGCTTCCTGCAAAATAGTTGGCTGGGCAAAAAGTTGCCATGGTAAATTAACGTGTCAAATCCCCCCGTGCAGGATTGATTTCATTTTGGCGTCATTTTGTTTTACGGTGTGCTGCTCCATTGACAGCCAGCCCCATTCATTGTATATTAAATACAATATAAGAGAGCAGAAGATTCTCTATGCTTACCGCACGGGAGTGAAAACATGTTATCAGACAGTACATGGGCAGTCGGCGTTTTGTGGGCCGTGCTGCCACTCGCACTGACAGCTATGATCAATGCGGCAGAATTGGCTGCCGTCTATCTTGACGACGCCGAGTTACGGCATCTCTCCACCACCGGAGATCAAACCGCCATCCGCATCATTGCGCTGCTGGGACGACACGAGAAGGTCGATCTCACTGTTCAACTTTTGACCGCACTGGGGCTGTTCGCCTCTGGCTATGGCGTGTGGCTGTTGCTTCCCGCCCACTGGGGGGGGGAGGTCTACGTTGCCATGGCGGTGATTACTGTGCTGGTTTTCCTTTCGTTGGGGGTTGTGACGCCCCGGCAGCTCGCAGGCTATTTTCCAGAGCAACTGGCATTTTCCCTGTTTGAGCCGCTGCGCTTGGTATGCCTGCTGCTGTCGCCCTTGGTGTGGCTGCTTGAGCATCTGGCCAATTTGATGATTCGTTTTGCCGGAAAGAATCCCCTTGAGCCACCCCATCGGGTCACTGAAGAGGAGATTCGCATGCTGGTTGACGAGGGAGAGGAGCGCGGCGCTATCGAAGAGATGGAAAAGGATATGATCAACAATATCTTCGAATTTGATGACCGAGATGTCTCCGAGGTGATGACCCACCGCACGGAGGTGGCGGCTGTCGAGGTGACGGAGACGCTGGATGAAGCGGTGCGTGTATCGCTAGAAACGGGATATTCCCGGATCCCGGTCTACGTAGAGGACATTGATTCGATCTGCGGAATCCTTTATGCGAAGGATCTGCTCAAATATTTGCACAATCCGGACGATTTTGTAATCTCTGATGAGATGCGCAGTCCTCTGTACGTGCCGGAGTCATCAAGCTGTTCTGATGTATTTGCCTTGTTCCAGCGTGAAAAGACACAGCTGGCCGTCGTCGTGGATGAATATGGGGGAACCTATGGCATTGTAACGATGGAGGATCTGCTCGAATCTATCGTGGGAAACATGCAGGACGAGTACGACAATGAAAAATCGCTGGCAACCAAGGTGGAGGAGGGCGTCTATATTCTGGACGGCTCAATGGGCGTTTCGGAATTTGAACGTTTGCTGGGTCTGCGAGTTCCGGACGATTCGGAGGCTGATACACTGGGAGGATTTGTGACCGAACGTTTGGGTGGCGTTCCTCGCATGCCTGAAGATCCCCACTCAGCTGTCTTTGGAAATGTAACCCTCACGGTGATCCACTGCGATGAAAAAAGAATCGAGAAAGTGCGTGCGGTTGTCAAGCCGACGGGGAAATAAAAGCCTGCAGCAAAAATCTATGCTTCCTTTGCTTCTGAATGGACCATTCTCGCGCATAGAAATAGAATGAAGAAACATCATTCTGTGACAAAAGGGGTGCTAACCTGCTATGACGCGAACTGTCCGGGCCACTCTCGCACTGTTTGTGGCTATTCTGCTTTCCCTGCCGGCGTTGGCCTCGGGCGGCGGGGAGAATGGGACCGATGAGGAGGGCCTTCCCGCCGCCGTACTGGTCAATCCCAATATTCCCTGCAAATCGGCTATTTTGATGGAACCTTCGTCTGGACGGATTTTGTTTGAGAAGGACGCGGATCTGCAAATGCCGCCTGCATCCATCACCAAGATTATGACACTGTTGTTGGTCGTTGAAGCGATTGATGCCGAAAAAATAAAATTAGACGATCCAGTGACCTGCTCGCCGCATGCCAGCTCGATGGGCGGCACGCAAATCTGGTTCGAGGCGGGTGAGCAAATGAGTGTTCACGATTTGTTGAAAGCTACCGCCATTGCCAGCGCCAACGATGCCTCGGTAGCGCTGGGGGAACTGGTGGCCGGAAGTGAGGACAACTTTGTAGACCTGATGAATCGACGTGCCACCGCATTGGGAATGAAAAACACTGTTTTCAAAAACGCCACAGGACTGGATGCTGAAGGACATCTCTCAACGGCACGCGATATTGCACTCATGTCTGTCGAACTATTGCGCCATCCCATGATTACCCAATACACCACCGTTTGGATGGATTCGCTGCGCGACGGAAAAACGCAGTTGGTGAACACCAACAAATTGATTCGCTTTTACAAAGGTGCAACTGGCCTGAAAACGGGAACCACCAGCGGTGCGGGTTCCTGCCTTTCTGCCACGGCAACGCGCAATGGCTTGTCACTTGTGGCTGTGGTGCTTGGAGCCGACACCAGCGACAACCGTTTTGGTTCGGCACGGGGGCTTTTGGATTATGGATTTGCCAACTTTGAGGAGAAGCCTCTACCCGAACCTGAACCGCCGCTGGGCACTCTTCCTGTCACCGGTGGTGTGCGTCGCGAGGTCGGCCTCATCGCCCACGCGCCCGAGAGTATGCTGATTGAAAAAGGCACTGGCACACGCATCACGCAGCGACAAACGCTGGTGCAGTCACTTGCTGCGCCGGTAGCAAAAGGCGATAAGGCCGGCACAATCGCCGTGTTGCTTGACGGGGTGATTGTGAGCGAATACGACGTTGTGACGGCAGAGGCAATCGACATCATGACCTTTCATTCTGCGCTGCTGATGCTGTGGGCCTCTCTTTCCTCCATGGGGTAAAACAGGCATGAAAATTCATGTCTGAAGGTTGATTTGTTATCGGAATTCATGTAGAATAAGAATAACCCGGAAGGCGCGTCCGTTCGGGTTAAATCTCCGAAAGGAGTGGACGTTATGCCTGTTTCTGTCAACTTTGAGTTTCTGAGCGGTTACGTCTCACCCGAAGAGCGAAAGGCATTGGAATCTGAGATTCTGACGGCTCAACGCGTGCTGATGAACAAAAACGGCGCGGGCAGCAATTTTCTTGGATGGCTTTCGCCTGCGAACCTCAATGCACCGGAGGAGCTTGTGCAGATCGGCAATTGTGCTACCCGTCTCATCGCCGACAGCGATGCAGTACTGGTGATCGGAATCGGCGGCTCCTATCTGGGAGCCAGAGCTGCAGTGGAGTTTCTCGTTTCTCCGCTTTACAATGCGCTTCCAAAGAAAACGCCTGAGATTTGGTTTATCGGAAATGACCTGTCGGCCTCCCATCTGACCGAGGTTCTGACCCTCTGTGAGGGAAAACGGGTATCAGTCATCGTGATTTCCAAATCCGGCACTACCACTGAGCCGGCTGTGGCATTCCGGGTGTTGCGTGCCTATATGGAGCAGCGCTATGGCGATCTGGCTGCCACCCGCATTGTGGCCGTGACAGACAAGTCTCGCGGCGCTTTGCGTACTCAGGCCAATACGGAGGGCTACGAAACTTTTGCTATTCCCGATGATGTAGGCGGGCGTTTCTCAGTACTGACTCCCGTGGGGCTTCTTCCCATTGCGGTGGCAGGCATCGACATTGAACAATTGATCAAAGGCGCGGCAGCGGCAGCTCACGACTGTGCCGTGGCTAATTTTGATGACAATCCCTGCCTACAGTACGTTGCCGCTCGCAATGTTCTGCTGCGCAAGGGCCGCGCCGTCGAACTGTTCTGTGGATGGGATCCTGCCTTTTCACAGACTGCTGAATGGCTCAAACAACTGTTTGGAGAGAGCGAAGGCAAAGGACATCAGGGCCTTTTCCCAGCTTCTGCGGCCTACACCACAGATCTTCATTCGCTGGGTCAGTTTGTTCAGGATGGAAGCTCCATTCTGTTCGAAACGGTATGTTCAATCGAACAAGACACTCATGTGCTGTCCGTTTCAGAGCAGGTCAACGACCTAGACGGCCTCAATTATCTGGCAGGCATGACCTTGGGCGAAATGACCCACCGCGCACGCAGAGCCGTTGCGCTGGCGCATCATGCCGGTGGCACTCCCGGGATTTTTGTGGATATGCCTGCCCGTACTCCCTATGAATATGGCTGGATGCTTTACTTTTTCGAGTATGCTTGCGCCGTTTCCGGCTATACCTTGGGGGTCAACCCCTTTGACCAGCCGGGCGTTGAGGATTACAAGCGCAATATGTTCGCCCTCTTGGGAAAACCGGGGTATGAAGAGCTGGCGGCCAGTCTCAACAAGCCCTGCGTGTAACGCTTTTTGGACAAGCCCCGGATGCCCACATTGGGGCGCCCGGAAATAAATACCCAAATCAGGAGGAGAAATACATGATCAAATTAATCGTAGGTCACAAGGGCTCCGGAAAAACCAAAACCATGATTTCCATGGCCAACGAGGCGATCAAGGTTACTAAGGGAAATGTTGTCTGCGTTGAAAAAGGCATTCAATTGACCTATGATCTCAATTATCAGGTTCGCTTGGTCGACGTCGAACAATACAGCATTGTAGGTGTTGATGCATACTGTGGATTTCTATGTGGTCTGATGGCTGGCAATTATGATATTACCGACATTTTTTGCGACGCCACACTGCGCATTTGCGGTCAGGATTTTGAAGCGCTTGCCGGCATGATCGACAAGTTGAGCAAGGTGACTGCAGCGGATGGTCCCACCATTACCCTGACGCTATCCTGCGCACCCTCCGATTTGCCTGAGCGTTTGCGCTCTCTGATTGTGTAAGAAACATATTTGTATTTCAAAAGTGGCCGGCTGGGCTTGGGGCTTTTTATGCCGACAGGTATAAAATGCCTTGACAATGCCGGCCCGTCCCATTATAATAGCAGGGTAACGCCCGCGTTACATCAAATTAGTGCGCCGTTTGGCCCAAATTGACCGGAATGTTTTCGCTGTGAGGTGCGAGATGACACTTTCAATCGAACATGTTTTGAATATCACAGATGAACAGGCCGATTTCGCGGGTTTTGTGGATTTGTCGGAGATGAAACGGCATGGTGAGGTTCTGTTCCCCGAACAACTGGCAGTTTGTGGAACGGTTGCCAACCGGGCCGGCGTTGTGACACTGCGCTACCAAATCAGCGGTCGGTTGCCCTATGCGTGTGATCGTTGCCTGATGCAGTGTGAGCGCACGTTGGTCGAGACGTTTTCCCACTCGGTGGTGCGTCAGTTGGCCGACGAGGAGCTTGATGACGTTTTCTTGGTGTCATCCGATGGTGTTCTGCAACTTGACGAGATCGCAAGTGCTGACCTTTTGCTGTTTTTGCCGCAGGTGTTTCTTTGCCGTGAGGATTGCAAGGGCCTTTGTCCTCGTTGCGGGGGCGATCTCAATGTCTCAGAATGTGACTGCCGACGTGAAAACGTCGATCTGCGGTTTGCAAAGCTGAAAGAATTACTTTAAATTACAAATAGTGCAGGAGGTGCCCCAATGGCGGTTCCAAAAAGAAAAGTATCAAAGGCACGCAGAGATAAAAGACGTTCGAGCGTCTGGAAGCTCGATCCCCCCGCGTTTTCCAAATGCACCCAGTGCGGTGAGCTGAAAATGCCGCATAGAGTCTGCCCCGCTTGCGGATACTACAAGGGCAAAGAAATTGTCAAGGTAGAAGCCTAAGTGGGCAAACACCCGAAAGCAAAAGGATAGAGGGGGAAGGCTTATCTTCCGCCTCTATTT